>DATIEH010000527.1:0-7548 GCA_035455905.1 Binatia bacterium
TTTGCAATGCGCTGCACGATCGCCGGCACGTACCCGCCGATGAGCAACTCCGGCCCTGCGGATCGCGTTGAGCGTGGGCCGATGGCGCCGATTTCCTGCGACAGCTCTGCGCCGGACCAGAGCCGGCGCAAGACCGGCAACTGTTCTTCCACTCGACGGCCGCGACGATGAAAATCGAAACCGCTCGCGTCATAATCATTTTTTCTCACACCGATGCCGATGCCGAGGGTCAATCGACCACCGGAGAGCACATCGATGGTGGCCGCCTGGCGCGCGAGCAAAGTGGTTTCGCGGGTCGGGCCGATGACGACGCTGGTCATCAATCCGATGCGCCGAGTTGCGCCTGCGGCCAGCGCCAACACCGACAAGGGTTCGAGCGCTTGCGATACCACTCGATCGGTGACGACCACGCTGGAAAAGGGTCCGCGCTCCGCGCGGGTAATCCATTCGAGCATCAATTCTCCGGATGCGCCGATGATTCGGCTCGGCAGTCCCAGTGCGATACGCATGGTTCCTCCTAAAGGAAAGGGTGAAGTTTGGTTCTTCGAAAGTAGCGATCGAGCGCGGTGCGTGTCAATCGATGGTTCCGTTGCGTTTGACCGGCAAAACTTGCGCGTTCGTGTTATCTTCAACCCGTGACGCAAAATCTAGTCAATCGTTTGTCGGATTATTCGCGAAAACTTCGCGACTCGTTCGCGCACACACCGCAGGCCCTTCGACTGGTATGGCAAGCGAATACCGCGGCTACGCTGGGGCTTGGCATTCTGACGCTGTTCGGAGCGCTGCTTCCGGCGACTCAAGCATGGGTCGGCAAGCTAATTGTCGATGGCGTCGTGAGCTCGATACAAGCCGGCAACGATCCGCAGCAGGTCAGTCGAGTATTTTTCTACCTCGCACTGGAACTGATGCTGTTTCTTATCGGCACAGCTCTCAACCACTCCCGTCGCTTGATCCAGCAGCTGATCCAGCTTCAGATTGCCAATCGGATTCGGAGCGAAATCATCCGTAAAGCGCTGACCTTGGATTTGGCTTTTTTCGAGCATCCGGACTTTTACGATCGATTACAAAACGCTCGGCGGGAAGGCGGCTACAAGCCGGTGGAGCTGATCAACGATAGCTTTCAAATTGTCCAGAACGTGATTACGATGATTTCCTTTGCGGTGCTCATGCTGCGCTTCAGTCCGTGGCTCGTGCTGATACTCCTGGCGACGAGCATTCCTTCATTCATTGCCGAGACGCGCTTTTCCGAGCAAGGATTTCGTTTGCTGACCCGGCGCGCGCCTGAGACGCGGCAGATCAACTATCTGGCACGGCTGCTGACCGAGGATACTGCCGCCAAGGAGATCAAGCTTTTTAATCTCGGCGCCACTTTGCTCGGCCGCTACATCACTTTATTCGATAAATTCTTCCAAGAAGACAAGTCGCTCGCAGTGCGGCGGGCCGCGGTCGGCTTTGCTTTAGGCCTGGTGGCCACCCTCGGATTCTACGGTTCCTACGCCTGGATCGTTTGGCGCACCGTACAGGGGACGATCTCGCTCGGCGATATGACTTTGTACCTGACGATTTTTCGCCAGGGCCAAACGACCTTTCAGTCGATTCTCGCCGGCATCGGCAACATTTATGAAAACAACCTGTTCATGGCACACTACTTCGAGTTTCTCGATCTAAAACCGCGGCTCGAGGGCGGCACGGCGCGCCGGAAATTGCCGCCATCGCTTGCTCAGGGCGTCGAGTTCCGGGGGGTCGGGTTTCGTTATCCCGATAATGACGACTGGGTGCTGCGCGGAATTGATTTAACGATGCGTCCCGGGGAAAAAATCGCGCTCGTCGGCCACAATGGTGCGGGCAAAACCACACTGATCAAGCTCCTGGCCCGGCTATACGATCCCACCGAGGGCGTCATTCTTTTTGACGGGATCGATATTCGAGAGGTCGACCCGCTCGATCTGCGTCAAAAGATCGGTGTCATTTTCCAAGATTTCGTGCGCTATCATCTGGCGGCGAGAGAAAACATTGGCTTTGGCCAGATCCAAGCGGCGGACCAGATGGATAAAGTCATCGGATCTGCGCGTAAGAGCGGCGCCGAGGCGATCATTGAAAAACTTCCGGAGGGCTATGACACAACGCTCGGTCGCTGGTTTCACGGAGGACATGAGCTGTCGCTCGGTCAATGGCAGAGAATCGCGCTGGCGCGCGCCTTCATGCGCGATGCGGAGATTTTGGTACTCGACGAGCCCACCGCATCCTTGGATGCGCAAACGGAATATGAGATTTTTCAACGCTTCAAAGAGCTGACGGAAGGCAAGATGGCGATCCTGATCTCGCATCGATTTTCCACGGTTCGAATGGCCGACCGGATCGTCGTGATTGACTCCGGGCGGATAGCGGAGATCGGCAGCCATGAGGAGCTTCTCCGCATCGAAGGAATTTACGCTCGATTGTTCAGCATGCAGGCCGAAGGATATCGCTAGCATGTCATCCTTTGTTTTTTCGAAAGCATGGTTGGGACGATCCGGAATGTGCGTCGGCAGAGAGCGCAAGCCATGCGCCCTACAAAAACTCCCTACGTACCCGGCCGCGTAAGGCCGTCGCCGGGGGAGAGCCATCAAGAGGTATGCGAATGAACTGTTACCATTTTTTGGTTTCGATGTTGCTGGCATTTTTTTTGTTCTGGGACTCCGGCGCGTTAAATGCGGAGCCGTTTCGCGTCGGGTTCCCGTCACTTGCGACTGGTTTTGCGCCCTCATGGGTGGCGGCGGATAAAGGAATATGGAAGAAGCACGGCCTGGATGTCGAATTGATTTTTTTGCGCGGTGGTTCACGTACGGTATCGGCATTGCTCGGCGGCAGTGTTGATTTCATCATCGGCTCGGATCTCGGGGTAACCACGGCGATTCTGCAGGGAGCGGCGCTGACGCGAGTCGGCACGACCACCAATACTCTGGGTTATTCGATGGTCACGCAACCCGGCATCAAAACGGTGCACGATCTGAAGGGCAAAGTCATCGGTATCACACCCGGGCGCGACGCCGCCTATGCGCGGGTCGTTAAGCTATTGCGCGACAACGGCATGGATGCGAGCAAAGACGTGACGTTCCTGTCGGTTGGGGATGGCGGACCGGCCGCTCGAGTGGCGGCGCTCTCGAGCGGCGTTATTCATGCAACCATGTTCACGCCGCCGTCGGATATGATTTCAGAGAAGGCGGGTATGCGCATTCTCACGAAAATCGATGTGGCCAACATCGGCGGGGGACTCAACACCTCGACCGCAGCGGTACAGAAGAAGCGCGCGCAACTGTTGCGTTTCTTGCGTGGCTATATGGAGGCGATTCAGTATTTGAAATCGCACAAAGACGAAAGCCTCAAGATCTTTGCCAAATACGTGCGTAATCCGGATCTCAACATCATGGCCTATTTGTACGATGAGATCTCAACGCGCGCCGAACCAAGCTTGCGTCCGCAGACCGACGCGGTGCGCGCGCTACTGGATTTGGCGGCGTTGGATTTTCCCCAAGCCAAGCGCTTGAGCGAGAAAGATAACTGGGATCTGAGCCTGCTCGACGAAATCCAAAAATCAGGATTCTTGGAGCAGCTTTACCGTTAGCGCCGGAATGTCATTGTCGAATCAGGGCGTTCGCCCCTACAACACATACTGCTGCTCCGCGATTGGCTATTGATCGGCGCGCTAAGATTTCTTTTCGTAGAGGCTCGAGCTCATTCGGGAAGTGACGCCTTCCTGTTTAAGAATCGTCTCGTACTCTGCGCGAATAAAAGGATCTTCTTCGTCGTAGGGAATTGCGGTGCCGCCATCGCGAATGTCGATGGCACCTTCATCGATGGCCTTTTCTCCCGGTCGTCCAGGCTGCTGCGCGCGATGATTGTTCGGTCCGTACCAGCCCAGGAGGCGCATGGGCTCTTTGCTCACGCCGAAATGCGCATGGAACCAGTCGCCGCTCATGGGCGCCGCGCTCACCATGCCGACGTGTTCATATTCCTGGCGGATCACCTGATCGCTGTGACCGTCTTTCCACGGCGTGATGCCGAGTTTCGTCGGCCACGTATAAGTGTAACCTTTGCCTTTGATGCAGACGAGCACGGCGGCCGATGCGTGCGCATGGGCTTTTGAATAGCGACCGTTCTCGTGTTGGCCGATGAATTGATAAAAAACATTCTCGGTCATGCGCGGTTCCATTCGTCGATAACCTGGCGAGCGACGGTTATCCATCGGCAATTCGCTGTTGAAAACGTCGGGAATAATGTTAGTTCGGCTCATCGCGAGACCGCGGAGCGGATCAGGTTCAATATCCATGCTCGGCTTGAAGAAATCCTCCGCCTCGCTGTAACGATCCCGAAAGACGTAGGAACAGTTGAAGATGAAATCAATATTGCGCACGAGGTTGATCATGTTCGGCGCGGTGGTTGCGGCCAGTAGCAGCGCCGGCGTGGAGCGCGCATTGATGACACGATGCCAGGCATTCATGGGAATGGAAAAGAGCGAGCCGGCCTGCCATTCGAATTGATGTTTTTTGACTGTGCCCTCCACCCAAACCTCGGTCGTGCCACGACCCTCTACGACAAGATAGATTTCTTCATACATGTGATGTTCGGGAAGAAGGGCGCCAGCGCCGGGAACTTCGACCACATAGCAACCCCATAAACCCTCCGTACCGTACAACTGGATAAACGTTCCCTTGCCGCCGGTTCTTTTCCAGTCTCTGAGCGGAAGGTCTTGGACGCGATGCACGCCGATGCCGCGATGGATCGGTATACCTTCGCTCTCCATGAAATTGTCGTAGGGCGAGTTAGGTCGATTCCAAGCTCCGATCCCGGCGTTTTCGCCTTGCTGTGGCTCGCGCCACTCAGGCGTTTTGATGGATGCGGTCGGCATACTTTCTCCTGTGGCTCTGATCGGTCACCGTTCGCATCTGTCGGATCTGGGCGACGGCGGATCAGGCGATGACGTTTAATTAGCATGTTCGATTGGTGGAGACCAATCGATGTGCTGCGCCACAATAATCTTCTGTTAAGCGCGAAAGACCTTCCCGATAACCGCTTTGTTATTGACTTCACATAGCGCCCGATGCTAACGGGACTGATCTTATTTTGCCGCCATGAAGGAGTTCCGAATGCGGACCAAGCGGTTCTTCCTTACTGCTGCATGGCTTGCGGTCGTGATAGAAATGGTGTCGACCTTTCCAGTCGACGCCGCGCCGGCGAATGAAGCTCTCGCTATTGGTTATTCCTCGTTTTCCGGTCCCCAGGCCTTGCTCGCCAAGAAAATGGGATTCCGAGAATTGGTCAGCTACGAGAAGATGGGGATCGTGTATCCCTACAACACCGTGACGACGTTGCGGCAAACCGTAAGCAAGAACGCTGAGCTGTTAGAAAGAGTTTTAAAAACCCTGATCGAAGGGATCGCAATCTTCAAAACCAACAAGCAAAAGAGCATTGCTATTTGGCGCAAGTACTTGCGTGGCGCGAGCGAGGAAGTGATGGAGGAATCGTATCAATCGACAGTCGGCGAGATGGAACAGGTGCCGTTGCCATCGCTGCCGGTCATCAGAAGCGGCCTGGATATCTTATCTCTCGAATATCCTCAAGCCAAACAGACCGATGCTAATTTAATTATAGATTCGTCTTTGGTGAGACGGATCGAACAGAGCGGGTTTATTGACGCGCTTTACAAAAAATAACTGCAGCAACCTACCGCAAGAAATAGATCGACCAGAAACTTCTCTTGCGCGCAGAGGCGCAACACAAATACTCGCCGCGAACTTTATCCCTGGCCGACAGCGACAAATATCTTGCACAGCACTCCGGCTCCATTGGCAATTTCGCCGAAGTGCTGTGCTACCTTAAGCTATTAGTCTCCGCTGCTTCCACCACGGGACTGGCCTGATGATGATCCGTCCTGCTGAGCCATCTCCGGGCATCCGGCAAGTGCGAGGAGCGAAAACAGCAAGAATGCGCTGCAAATTTTTTTGAAAACTGACATATTCACCCTCCTTCAAAAATGTTGAACATGCCCAGTGCAATTAGCATGTTTGCTGGCGCTGGTTCCGCAATTGCGATGCCATTACTAAACTCAGTAGAATTAATTGATAAACCAAGCTTTCATGCGATGCGTGAAGCGAAGCGTTGTTGCAAGATGCCACGCGTATCCATTATGTGAGTGGTTGTGGGCTGAATTGACGAGCAAACCGATCTCTGATGATGCTGTTGCAAATATCTACAGGTCGATGCAAATCACCACACGAATGGGACCCAATCTGATTTGATCTCAGGACATATAGATTTACAGCCGCGATGAAGCTCGGAACCAAACTCATTTTATCCTTGGTGGCCACACTGATTATGATCATGTCGGTCCACGGCTACTGGAGCATACAACAGGATCGAGAAAACACGCTGCGAGAAATGCGCGTCGGGATGATCGGCTTGAGTCGCTCGATTCAAGCCGCTCTGCGCTACATTTACAGTAATGAGCGCGATATCAACGCAACCCAACGCTTCATCGATAACATTGGAAGATCAGGAAACATCCATGGCGTCATCGTGTACGATACGTCAGCAAAGCCGATCGCGATCTCCGCCTCCTTGACGGACACGGCAGGATACCCCGTTCTTGATCCTCGGACGGTACTCGAAATTGATCCGAAACCCCTCTTGGCAAGCGGCAAGGCGATCGATGGATATATCGAGAGCCCCGCACACCCGGTCTATTATCGGATCGAACCCATCTTAGACAGAAACGACAACCTGGTCGGAGCTTTCGTTCTTGCCCGTCGCGGTGTCGGCTACAATTTAACGCTGGAAACTCGCCGTAACCGGATTATCTTGACGACATCGGTTTTGATAGCGCTCCTGAGTTTCGTCATTTTTTTCCTGGTCCAGCGCAGTCTCACCAGACCCGTCAAGCAACTCATAAATGGCATCCGCGAGATCGGCGAGGGCAATTGGGAAAAGCGCCTTGAAGTCGAAGGACAAAATGAAATCAGCTCGCTGGCTTTGGAGTTCAACCAAATGTGTCATCGGCTTCAGGATCTCTACCGTAAACTCGTTCAAGAGCAACGTGAGCGGTTGAATCTCGAGCGCAGCCTACGGCAATCGGATAAGTTGGCTTCTGTGGGGCAACTCGCCGCCGGATTAGCACACGAGATCGGCACTCCCCTCAATATTATCGGTGGACGCGCCGAGTTTCTTTTGCGCCGACCGCGCACGCAGAAAGAAGTCAACGATAACCTGCAAATCATCCGCTCTCAGATCGACCGGATCGCCGGGATTGTACGGCAACTGCTCGAATTTTCGCGCCGCCGTGAACCCGCGTTCCGCAGGGTGGAGCTTCTATCGCTGCTGGAAAAGGTGATCGGGCTTCTCGAGCATAAGATTGCCGAAAAGAACGTAATCATCGATCTCCAAGCCGACAAATCATTGCCCTTTATTTCTGCGGATGCCGATCAACTGCAGCAAGTGTTCCTAAATCTATTGCTGAATTCGCTCCAGGCATTACCTTACGGCGGGCGCATTAAAATCACTGCAGCGATTGCT
>DATIEH010000528.1:0-9421 GCA_035455905.1 Binatia bacterium
CTTGGTCAGAGGGCGGACGGTTGCAATATACACGGGTTGGTGGAGTGTGAGCTTTAACCGAAATATTGCTATAATTCGCTACCAAGGAGTTTCGTGTGAAGACGAAAGAAGAAGTCTTGAGGATATTACAACAGGAAAAGCCGGAATTGGCCCGCCTTTACGGGGTGAAGAGACTCGCGCTTTTTGGTTCCTATTCTCGCGAACATCAGAGAGAAGAGAGTGACGTGGATATTCTGGTTGAGGTTGATCCTTCGATCGGTCTTGGCTTTGTTGAGCTCGCCGAGCGCATTGAAGGAGCGCTTGGGATCCGCACCGAGGTCGTGTCGCGCCGGGCAATTAAACCGCGCTATTGGGAAGAGATTAAAGAGGATTTGGTCGATGTCACGTAGGAGTTCTCCTCTGCTGGTTGAAGATATTTGGGAAGCGGTTGAAAAGATCGAACGCTATGTATTTGGGATGGATCACGATGCGTTTGTAGGAGATGAGAAGACCATTGACTCGGTCGTGCGAAATCTCGAAATCATCGGAGAGGCCGCTAACCGCTTGCCGCAAAATTTCCGGAGGCAATACCCAGAAATCAACTGGCCTCAAATCATTGGTCTCAGACATCGCATCGTGCACGATTACTTTAATATCGACATTGAGATCGTCTGGCACATCATTCATACCGATTTGCCGGTTTTCAAATCTCGGATTTCGCCCGCCCGCGAACGTTGAAAGAAGAATTTGAGGTCTGTCGCACGGAGGATTACACGAAGCTCAAAGTCGTTTTAGAGTCTTCCGAGGAAGGCGGTTTTATAGTTTACGTGCCGTCTCTTTCCGGATGCGTGTCCGAAGGAGAGAGCGAAAGCGAGGCGCTTGAAAATATCCGCGAGGCAATTGATTTCTATTTTGAGCCGGTGGATGACGCCCAGTAAAGAGCCACGCTGTCTCATATTCTTAGCTGACGATGTTTTACTCTCACACCATCACTTCACTTCGAACGGAATTCCCGTCTTCTTCGAAATATCGAGCAGGTCATCCACTACCGGCTTGATCAACGGAATCCCTTCTTTGCTTCGAATCGCTTCGGCTTCTCGCTCTGGATCGCCGGGGATTAGCGGGCCGTGGGTGCCGGGCGCCGGCTTGGTATTGCGGAAAACGTTAATCCATTCGTCGATCTGTTTTTTGAACTCGTCTTTGTCGATGAAGCCATCGATTTGCATGGCGCCGAAGAAGTGGCCGATGCCTTTGCCGACGCTGCGCTCGGGGATTTCCTGACGCAGCGCAAACGGCGGTGCGAAGGGTCCCCAGTTGGCGCCGCTCAGAACACAACAGAGAATATCCACCATCGATGCCAACCCGTAACCTTTGTGGCCGCCCATTTCGCGGTCTGAGCCGAGGGGCAACTGCGCGCCCCCGTCGATCATGTCTTGCGGATCGGTCGTGTCGCCACCGTGTTTATTGATGATCCAACCTTTGGGCACCGGCGCTTGCTTGCGGAGGGCGATTTCAATTTTTCCGTAGGCGACTGCGCTGGTTGCCATATCAATGACGATGGCTGGCTCTTTGTAACCGGGAAAAGCGATGGCGAGCGGGTTGGTGCCGAGCATTCTTTCCGCGCCCCAGAGCGGCGCGACGAGTTTGGTCGAGTTGGTCATGGCCCAGCCGATTAGATCGCGCTCCAACGCTTTCAAAGGATAGTAGCCGGCGATGCCAAAATGATTGCTATTGCAGACGCTCACCCAACCGGAGCCATGCTGCTCGGCTTTGTCCATGGCGATTTCATTAGCTTTAGGGCCTACGACCAACCCCAAACCGTTATCGCCGTCTATCGTCGCTACGCTGGCCTTTTCGCGGAGGATTTTGATCTTCGGCTTGGGATTGATTCTGCCGAGCTCGAGCATCTCGAAATAGGTATGAAGCCGGGCGACGCCGTGGGAATCTATGCCGCGGAGATCGCTTTTCGCTAACACGCCCGCCGCCTGTTCGGCGTCGCCTTGCGGCACGCCGAAGTGCATAAAGACTTGAGCGGAGAAATTGCGCAAATAACCATCGGAATAAATTGCTACCGCGCTCTCTTCGTTAACCGAACCCATTTTCGAACAAACTAACTACGGGCCGATATGAGATGTCAACGGCTGGTTTGCGGCGTCGGGCAGGAAGAACTGCAGCAGCAGAGTTTGCTGGAAAGAACTGTAGTTGTCATCGGAGACAATGAAGATCATGGTTCCTTTAGAGGTTCGCTCAACTGCGATACCTTCGTAGTTGTCGGCGGCCAGGGGCTGCTCGAGCTTCAATAATTCTTTGCCGATGAGCTTGGCTCCTGCTCGCAGGTCGCTGCCTTCCACAAGTGTTATGCGCGCGGACAGGATGCCGAGGGGAACATAGCGCCGTTCGAGGACGAGCACATCGCCGTTGTCGAGGGCGGCGCAGTCGGTGACGTGGAAGCCGCGCGACGGAATGTACGATAACTGAACAGCTTTCCGACCGTCCATCAACCAACCTTTAAAGCTTCCGTCCGGGTTTTCGAATTCTTCTGTCAATATCAGGAGACGCCCGTCTGGGAGGCTCGCGATGCCCTCCATGCCGCCATTGGCAGGTGCCTGCGTAATCCCGGGCGGAATTTGCACGTTGGTAGGAATGGATTGGAGAGTGTGCGGCGGCGCAGCGTAACGCCAAATGCGATGAACACCTTCAAAGGCAACCAAAAACGATCCATCCTCGGCGCGAGTCAACGCCTCGGCATCGCGCAAGTTATCGCCGACGGGTGTCCCGCTCGGTGTTAGAAGCGGTGCGATTTGCCAGTCCACCAGGTTCAGCAAAGCAGCATTTCGATCCCAGACCATTCTGGCCGTCAGCCAATAACCATTGTCCGAGATTGCGTAGAGTCTGCCGTCGTTGCCAATCGACAAGCCCGACAAGCCGCCGAACCGTTTGTCATTGGACGACAAATGAAAAGCGCCTATGAGAGCCAACGCGCCGAAGTCGGTTCTTTCCGAGTGCTTCCGGTCCACGTCGATGGGGTGCAAATCGACGAGAGATGGAATCCCTGAAGTCAGCGCCGATCGGGGAAGCAAGCATGCAACTTGCGGACAGAAAATTGCACCAACCAGAATTATTGCCGTCAAAAGTTTTGTTCTCAGTCGCGCCATCAAACAGAGAATCGCATCAAGGTGGCTACCGCTCAAGGTTCGATCCATTCGTCTTGACAGCACAAGATGCTCGTTATACGGGAGGAATGTTTGTAACACATGGCCTGATCGCTGTTTCCAATCTATCGAAAGGTACTGCAGTGAGCGAAACTCTCCGAAATTTTTCTATCGTTGGCCGATCGGTTCCGCGCGTCGACGGCATCGATAAAGTTACCGGTCGGGCAAAGTATACCGGCGATCTGATCGTTCCAGGGATGATCGAAGGCAAGTTTTTGCGCAGCCCCTACGCGCATGCGCGCATTCGCTCGATCGACACGGCTGAAGCGGAGGCGATGGCGGGTGTCGTGGCGGTGCTGACGAGCAAGGATCTCACCGATATCGGACCTTATATAGGACGGGGCAAAAACAAAGATCAGCCGCTGATCGCGTTGGAGCGGGTGATCTTTGCCGGACAGCCCGTTGCGGCGGTGGCCGCCGTGGACCGCGCCACAGCGGAAGAAGCCTTGAGCAAAATTCACGTCGATTATGAGGAATTGCCGGCGGTGATCAGCGTCGAGGAGGCGATGGCGGACGGCGCGCCGCGTTTGCACGATTTCGCCGAAGGCAATGTCTGCGCGCGTCACGAACTGATCAAGGGCGACGTGGAAAAAGGTTTTGCCGAGGCGGACATCATTGTCGAAGACGAATTCGACTTCCCGATGATCTATCACTACTCCATGGAACCGCACGCCGCGATCGCCCACGTCGACCATGAAGGCATTACCATCTGGACTTCCACCGGCCATCCGTTCGGCGTCCGCGCCGATGTCGCGCAGGTATTTGGCGTGCCGCTCTCCAAAGTTCGGGTGCACGTGAATTTCGTCGGCGGCGCCTACGGCAGCAAGTCTGGAGGCAAAATTGAACCACTCGTAGCCGCGCTGGCGCGAAAAGCGCAACGACCCGTGCGAGTGGTCACATCGGTGGCTGAGGCGATGGTGACTTGCCGGCGCCATGCAATCAAGTGCAAAGTCAAAACCGGGGCAAAAAAGGATGGAACCTTAATTGCGAAGCAAGCCGAAATTTTTCTCAATACCGGCGCTTACGCGGAAACCGGCCCGGTCGTTGCCGGACGGACGTTGACGCGGATTCTCGGGCCGTACCGTTATCCGAATTTAAAGATCAACTCTTATTGCGTTTATACCAATACAGTTTCAGCGGCGTCGTTTCGCTCCATCGGCGGACCGCAAACCGCCTGGGCGACGGAATCGCAGTTGGATACGCTCGCGCAGAAACTCAGCATCGACCCCGTGCAGCTACGGCTCAAAAATCTCGTCGCGAAGGGTGAAGAGCTGAGACCGAAATACCGGCCGCTCGATACCGATCTTACCAAAGGTTTCAAGCTGGTTACGGATAAATTGGGTTGGGATGGTCCAGTTTCGAAAGATGGGCACGGCCGTGGAGTCGGTTTCGGGACGACGGACCCAGGCGCGCCATTGGCGTCAACGTCGACGGTGCATGTGCTCGCGGACGGCAGCGTGGTTTTTATGTGCGGCACCTCCGAACTGGGTCAAGGCGCCAAGACCATCATGAGCCAGATTATCGCGGAAGAGCTCCGGGTCCCCCTAGAACGGGTCACTATCAGGCCCATCGACACGGCATTTACGCCATTCGATCGATCAACAGGATCAAGCCGATCGACTACGGTCATGGGCAAAGCGGTGGAGTTGGCGGGCAGCGATGCACGCCGACAAATCGTCGAGCTTGCCATTGAGCATTTCGAATGCCCGGAAGAGGCGATTACACTGCGGGACGGGGAAGCGATCGCCGGCGGCAAGAAAATCGGTTACAGCGAATTGATCAACAAGCACTTCGCGGATCAGGGTGGCGAGTTGGTGGGCACCGGTTACGCGCATAGCGGCATGGCGCCGACGCCGGCCAATCCGCTCTTTTGGGAGATCGGCATTGGCGCGGTGGAAGTTTCCGTGGATCGAGAGACGGGTAAAGTTCACGTGGAAAAATACGTCACCGCGGCGGACGCGGGCAAAGCGATCCATCCGCTCCAATGCGAAGGACAGGACGAAGGCTCGGCCATGATGGGCTTCGGCCACACGTTCTACGAAGCGTACCAATGGGAGGGCGGGCAGATCATCAACTCGTCCTTGGTCGATTACAAAGTGCCCACCTTCGGCGACGTGCCCGATGAGTTCGAGTCAATCCTCATCGAGGATGGCAATGGTCCCGGACCGTACGGCGCCAAGGGATTGGGCGAAGGCGGCATCATTCCGGTGGCGCCCGCGGTGGCGAATGCGATTTTTTGGTGCACCGGCGCGCGCATAAAAACTCTGCCGCTCACGCCGGAGAAAGTCTGGCGAGCAATTCGTGAGACGCAGAAAGAATAGCAGAGAGATCAGCCCTCACCCCCTTCGACAAAGCTCAGGGCAGGCTCGGGCGAGGGTGAGTGCATCGTTAGAGGTCGGCTGAAATGCTTAAGCAGAGCAGCTACATCGGCAGGATTCTTTCACTGGTGATTCTGGGCCTGACGGCTTGCGCGGCCCAGGTTGCTGGCGCGACGGTCGAAGAAACGCTCGCGGCGCTCAATGCGAAGCCGCCCGAGGAGCGCCAGAAAATATTAGTCGAAAATGCCAGGAAAGAAGGCAATGTCACTTTCTACGCGGCAACCAATTTGCGCGATACCCAGGAAATCGTCACCGGCTTCAACAAATATTATCCATTCGTCAAAGTTGGGATTACCAGTCTCGGCGGTCCGGGCGTTTTGAACAAGGTCACGACCGAAGAGCGCGCCGGCGTGACCGTGGCCGACGTGGTGACGATGACCGGCAATTACGTGCCGGAACTGATCGAAAAGAAAATGCTGGCGAAATATCGGAGCCCGATGGTGCCGTTCGTGCGAAAAGGCTTCGTCGATGCCGACGGCTATTGGCCGGGTGTTTACGCCATCGGCTATACGATTATTTACAACAACAAACGAGTGTCGCAGAAAGAAGCACCCAAGCGATACGAAGATCTGCTGCAAGCGCGCTGGAAAAATAATTTGATCATGGACGGCGAAGCGCATGATTTGCTCGCCGGTCTCGTCGATCTCTGGGGCGAAGCCAAAGCGACGAATTTTTTAAGGCAAATCGCTCAAGACCAAAGAGTCACGTTGTCGCGCCAATCGCACACTTTTATGACCCAGCTCGTGGCGACGGGCGAGCATGACGTGATTGTTGACGGCTATGTTCACAACGCGGTCGCCCTGAAGGAAAAGGGCGCGCCGATCGATTACGTCGTGCTGAATCCGACCATCGTGCGGCCGCCGTCGACCATCGCGATTCTCGCAAGAGCACCTCACCCGTATGCAGCCGCGCTGTTTCTCGATTATCACTTATCGAAAGAAGCGAGCGAGATCATGGTCAAGAGTCAGGGACGATGGGCGCCCCGCAAAGACGTGCCCTGGACCGTCGAACCGCAGGGCGACGTGCACGTGGTTTCGGCATTGCAGTGGGGCCCGAAGATGCGAAAGCTCGTCGATCTGTTCAATAAAAGCATCGGTCAGTAAAGATCCAGTGAACCACGGAGTGCCTGAGAGCACGGAGCAAAGAGTTTTTGATTAAAAAATACTCGAACTCTGCGACTCTTATGAAAATTACGATTAGAGGCAAAAAATCCCCCGGTCCTACGGGCCGCCCCCTTTGCAAAAGGGGGCTATTGGGGGATTTCTCGGGGTTGGTCCCAACGACGGCGGCTCATTTTCATGCGCTGTGTTGTACCGATTGGTACATGAATTACTCTGTGGCTAATCTTTCTTGCTGTTTGAACAGCATAGAACCAAATCGCGGAGGATGTGAATGAAACCGGAAAAAGCAAAGCTAGTCGTCGACGGCCTCAAGGAAGCCGGAGTCGATTTTACCGCCGGAGTGCCGGACGCGCAGTTCATTCAGGTTTACAAAATGCTCGAAGCAGATCCTGACATTCGTTACGTCGGAACCGCCAACGAAGCTGAAGCGGCGGGCGTTGGTTACGGTGCATGGTTTGGTGGAAAGAAACCCGCATTGATCCTTGCGACATCGGGCCTTTTGGTCGCCACGTACCATTTGGCGCGCATCAACATTTTACACGAAGTACCGCTGCTCGTAGTGATCCCGTATCGCGGCGATATCGGCGATCCGCGCTGGATGGGACTTTATAAAAAAACTACGGAGCCGGGACTCAATGCCATGGATATTCCGTACAGAGTGGTCAGCCGATCGAGCGATATCGTACGCACGATCAAAGAATGCAACGAGAGCGCTCGTGCCTGGCTCCGTTGCATCGCGGTGATTCTGAATGAGGAGGCTCTATGGTAGCCCGCCTGGAATTGATAAAAGCATTGGCTTCGATCGTGCCGCCTGAGGTTCTGGTTGTGACGAGCATCGGCAACAACAGCTATTTTTGGGCTGAGCTCACCGATCGCGAAGCGACGTTGTATCATTCCACCCTCGGGATGTGCACCCCCGCGGCGTTCGGACTTGCGATGGCGTTGCCGCGGCGCAAAGTTCTTGCGCTCGACTCCGACGGTAATCTGATCTTGAATTTGGGAGTCCTCGGGACGATTGCCAATGAGAATCCCACCAATCTCACCATCCTGGTGATGGACAATGGAAATTATCTCGGGAGTCATAAAAGAGAACCCGGGATGCGCACCGCGACCGGCGGAAAAATGAAACTCGAAGAAGTAGCAACAGGCTGCGGCATCGCAAGTTCCCACGCGGTACAGGACGTCGCAAAATTTCGCGAGCGGGTTCAAAGCGCTCTCAGAACGGATGGACCGCATTTTATCCGGGCGGAGGTGGAGGCATTGGATTTGGAACGGCCACCGAAAACCAAGCACGTGTTGGATCCACGCGAAAATAAATATCAGTTCGCAAAGTATATCGAGAGAACCGAAGGCGTACAGATTCTCGGCGGCGGCTTGGGCAATTTCGGGTAATCCAGGTATAGTCGATGGCATCCATGGTGAAAAATCTACTCTGCGCTCTCGCGCTGCTGGTGTCGGCAATGATTTCGTCCGGGTTAGCCGCGGAGTCGAAGAAAATCGTCTTCGCCTACTCTTCGATCGGTCCGATGGCCACTGGCGTCTGGATGGCCAAGGAAAGCGGCGCATTCGAGAAGTACGGGCTCCAAGGCGATATTATTCTTATCACTTCCGGGCCGGTGGCGGTGCAATCACTGATTGGGGGGGACCTCCAGTTCGTGAGCGCGGCCAGTAACGCCGTGATCAACGCGATTCTGAATGGCGCCCCGATTATTGCGGTGGGGGGTACGGCCAACCGCCCCTATCATCGGCTTTTCGTTCAGCCCGAAATAAATCGGGTCGAAGATCTCCGGGGCAAATCGTTGGGCGTTACGCGTTTCGGATCGATCACCGATAATTTGACCCGTATTTTGCTGCGCAAGTACGGCCTCGAGAACGCGGTCAGCGTGCGGCAAATGGGCGGTACGATCGAGGTCTCGGCGGCTTTTCAGAATCGCTTAATTGCCGGCGCCGTCACTTCCGAGATGCGTGTGACGCCGCCGAGCCAAGCCAAAGTCCTGCTACAGCTCGTCGATATGGGAATCCCGTATTCGATGAACATGATTGCCGTCCAGCGCGAGTATCTGCGGCGAAACCCCGATGTCGTCGAAAACGCAGTACGCGCTTATGTCGATGGGCTTGCGTTTATGCACCGAAACAAAGAGCGAGCACTGAAAATAATTGCGAAATACTCGCGCCTCAACGATCCCAAACAGATCGACCAGTTTTACGACGATGCGATGACTTATCTAGATCGTGTACCGCGAGCTGAACCCGAAGCCGTGCAAACGATCCTGGAATTCATGGGTAAGAAAGGCATAGCGCTGGATACGTTTCAGGATAATTCGATTATCGATAAGCTCACGCGCGAGGACTTTTTCGACAAGCTCTACAAAAAACAATAGACGAGTGGCTATTAACCCTCGCCCTTTGGGAAAGGGGTGAGGGCTCGTTCGGGTTTGCGCCCTCATCCTAACCTTCTCCCAGAGGGAGAAGGATAACAGGGAGCACTCGCTTTCGTTGCTGTAGAGCTATGTGAGCACCGAACGATATGGAGAGCATATGGACGCAATCATCACACGGCGTTTAAAAGAAGAGAAGGACGGCATCGAAGGCTACATCGCGGGACCCGAACGAAGCGAGAAAGGCCCGGCGATTCTCATGATCCATCAGCACTCCGGCCTGACGGGATACTTGAAAACCGCAGCGTATCGATTCGCCCAGCTGGGTTATACGACAGTCATCCCCAACCTCT
>DATIEH010000529.1:0-4146 GCA_035455905.1 Binatia bacterium
TTTGGTCACCGCTTCGATGATCCTCGCCGTCTGTTCCGATTGGCTGCGCACAGCTTGCAGCAACGGTGTTTCTGTAAGCCCCGGACAGACCACATTGACGTTGACCTTATAGCGCGCAACTTCGCGCGCGATGGTTTTCGAGAACGCGATGACGGCGCCCTTGGCGCCGGCGTACACCGCTTCCCAGCTGGAGCCGACCCGCCCCGCGTCGGAGGCGATGTTGACGATCTTGCCGCCGCCATGAGAGATCATTTGCGGCAAGACGCCTTTGGCCGTGTAAAGCACGGACTTGAAATTGATCGCGAGTAGTTTCTCCCAAGTCTCTTCGTGGCTTTCAACGAAAGGCTCCAAGCGATCCCACCCTTGGCAATTGACAAGAATATCGATCTGACCGAAGCGCGCGAGCACCTCGCTCACCATGCGGTCGACATCTGCCTTTTTGGTCAGATCGACCGGGCAAGCCAGCGCGTCGACGCCGAGAGCCTTGACCTCGCCACTGACTTTCTCGGCGTTATCCTTGGCGATATCCGCAATTGCGGTTTTTGCGCCGGCACGAGCCAAAGCCAGGGCCACCGCTCGTCCGATGCCTCCGCCGCCGCCGGAAATCAAAGCGACCTTTCCTTGAAGTTCCATCACGCGACCCTCACTTCCTCGGCAATATTGGTTTTCTCGACGCGTAGTTTCTCGAGGCGGCGTAGCGCAAGCAGCGCCGCGCCGAAAGCGCCGACCAGTTCGGGCTCCTCGCTCACGTTGACCTTTCGTTTGAGCGTTTCCTCCAGCGCCTTCACCATGCCTTTTTGCCGCGCTACGCCGCCGACGAAAGTGACCTCGTCTTCCATGCCGGCGCGCTTGAGCAATGCTAAGGCTCGGGAAGCGAGCGAGTTGTGCACGCCGCGCAAAATGTTTTCGATCGTCTCTCCGTTTGAGACGTGATTGATAATCTCCGATTCGGCCAAGACCGCGCATACGCTGCTGATGGTCTGGGGCTTATTAGCCTGAATGGACAGATCACCGACTTGATCGATGCCGACCTCGAGATATTTGCAGGCGCGCTCGATGAAACCTCCGGCGCCCGCCGCGCATTTGTCGTTGGTGCGGAATTCACGCACCTTGCCGGTGTCGCTGACTCTGAGCGCCCGGGTGCTTTGCGCGCCGATGTCGAGCACGCAGCGGGTCTTGGGAAAAAGAAATACCGCGCCGCGCCCGACGCAGGTGATGTCGGTGATCTGAACATCGCGGAAAGGCACGTTGTAGCGGCCGAAGCCGGTGGTGGCGATGTAATTGACGTCGCTATCCTTGATCCCCGCTCGTTGAAGCGCCAAGTCCAACACCTCCCTAGCGACCGCAGCGAAATCGGGCCGGGTTTTTACCGTTGCCTTAGCGCAAACGCGCTTTTCGCCGTCCATGATCACCGCCTTGGTCGATTTGGCGCCCATGTCAATGCCAGCGACAAAAATCATGATGCCTCCCTGTTCAGGTTTCGGGTGTCAGGTTTCGAGTTTTCAATTCCGGGGTTCGGAGTTGGACTCAAAACGCGAGACTCGGAACTCGTGACTCCCTTGGCGGCGCGTTCCAGGGCGAAGATGCTCGCGCCCAGCGCGCCGACGAAATGGGAATCCGGACTGACGTTGAGCTTCATGCCGAGTTTTTCTTCGAGCGCGCGCACCATGCCGATGTTGAGCGACACGCCGCCGGTGAAAGTGACTTCGGGTTCAATGCCGACGCGGCGAATCAACGAGATGGTGCGAGCCGCGATGGCGCTGTGCACGCCGCCGAGGATATCTTCGGTTTTTTTGCCTTGGGCGAGGTAGGACATGATGTCAGACTCGACGAAGACCGTGCAGACGGTGGTGAGGCGCACCGGATTTTTCGCCTTGAGCGAGATATCGCCGATATCGCCCAAACCCATGCCCAGAGCCTCGGCGGCGCTGGCAAGGAATCTTCCCGTGCCGGCGGCGCACTTGTCGTTCATAACGAAGTCTTTGACGTCGCCGTCGATGCCGATCTTGATGCCCTTGGCATCCTGGCCGCCCATGTCGATCACGGTGCGGGTGTTGGGAAAAAGATAACTCGCGCCGCGCGCATGGCAGCTGATCTCGGTGATCTGGGCGTCGCCGAAGGTCACTTTGTAGCGGCCGTAACCGGTGCCCACTACGTAAGCGACATCTTCCCGTTTGACACCGGATTTTTGCAGCGCTTCGACGAAGCACCTTTCGGCGGCCTTGGTGACGTAAGCGCCGGTGTCCGTCAAGGCTCGGGCGATAATCTCAAACTTTTCGTTGAGGATGATGCCTTTAGTCTGGGTTGAGCCGACATCTATGCCTGCGGCGTAAATCATGCTGCGCCTCCTGCCTCCGCGCCGGTACGAACCATTTTCTTGTGTTCCAGCGATTCAAAAAAAGCGTCGATGCGGTTTTTGAGCTGGGCTTCGGAAAAATATCGCGGGTCTTCGATATCCGATTCGATCAAGAGAGTCGGAACGTTCAATTCTTTGGTGAAATATTCGCGCATGTCGCCCTGTCCCGCGGAAAAGAGGCGGCAGCTTTTGACCGAGTGAATCACCAAAGCATCGGCATGCCACTCTTCGACATAACGGCGGATCTGCTGGTAGCGCTGCAAGAAGTTGCGGTTGGTGACGTTCCACTGGAGCATATGCTGGGCGATCGACTCCAACGGGTGATTGGCATCATGCCGGAAGCCGAATTCCCACAAGCCGCCGACAGTGGAGTAAGTCGAGGCCACCGCCACCGCACCCCATTTGGAAAACATATCTCGAAAGGTCCGCAGGTACGGCCAGGGCGGCGGTCCTTCGATGATGAAACGAAAACGCTCCTCGGGTAACGGCCCGGTTCCCATGCGAACTTTTTCTTCCATCTCTTTGAGCGCGGTTTCGAAAAATCTCACTCCCTCTTCGGTTCCCCTGAGACAGTAGAGCGGCGCCATCATGGTCACCGAGTCGAAGTAGGCGTCGAAAGGAGAAGGGATGTTCTTAGTCAGACCCTTGATGCGCGACCACATCTCGCCGGTTTCGCTCGAACGGCTGACGATTTGTTTCAGCCGAGCGTAGTCGAGCTTTTTCCCCGTCAGCTTTTCGCAGATCTCGATCACCTCTTCGAGCTGGCGCACGACGTAAGTGATGTCCTCCGGGCTCGGCTGGCCGGAAGGGTCACGCAAGAAAGGGATATCCAGGTTGTAAAGTTGCCCATCGCAATACTCCGCCAGATGCTCGAACCACTGGAGGTAGACATTGCAACCGACGTAATTGCAGAGAATCAGCGACGGCAAGGGAATGGTCGCGAAGGGAGTCTTGCGATCGCCCAAAAACAGACCCACATCGGCTTTCACATAAGCGCAGTTATCCATCGAATAACCAAGCTCCTCGGCCTTCTGGATAAACGGCAGAGCGCTCTTCTTGGCCGCCAGCTGCAGCGCATCGATTTCAGGATAGACCGGGATCAGGTCGAAGGCCTGGATTAGCTCCACCGGGTTGCCGCTGATCAGCATATAGACGGCTTTGCCCTCGCCCTTTTCCGCCGCCCGGGTGACGCGCTCAAAGTAACGCCCCATCAGCTCTTTTTGCAGTAGATGCATCTGGCCTTGATATTGAGTTTTTTCGGTTGCGGCTGTTTGCGCCATAAAATTCTCCTAATCGAAGAGCATCGACTCGACAAAGGTCTCGACCTCGGTGCGCGCCTTATCGAAGATCCACATTTTTTCCTCGAATTCGAGGCAGAGGTGCGGGATACCCTCTTTCTCCAAAGCGCGTTTATAGAGGGCGTAGTCGAACAGCGCGGGCTCGCAGAATTTCGCTGCCAGGATCAACACCGCGTCGGCGTGGGTGTCCTTGAATTTGTCGATGAGATGTTTGGATTTGGGCTCGCGCGTATCGTGTTTCACGCCGGAATAGACGCTGTGGTTGAGGTAAGCATCGGCGATGTTACGCAGGGGATCGCCATCGGTCGAGATGTCTTCAGGAAACCAGCGCCAACCGATGAGAAAATCGTCGTCGAGAATGTAGCAGCCAGCGGCCTCGAGTCCGTCGAGCAATTCGATGGGCGGCTGCTCGCAAAAAGAGCCTTCTAAGACCACGCGAATCCGGTCCTTGGGCTTTTCGTTGCGCTGAAGCAATTGAGAAATCGCCTCTTC
>DATIEH010000530.1:0-5831 GCA_035455905.1 Binatia bacterium
GAGACGGCGATGGGCATTGCCGCGGTTGTAAT
Source organism: Binatia bacterium (assembly GCA_035455905.1). Taxonomy (GTDB): domain Bacteria; phylum Desulfobacterota; class Binatia; order UBA9968; family UBA9968; genus DP-20. Next base: position 33 of record DATIEH010000530.1, read on the forward strand.
ACGCCTCGGCGTCCTTCGGATTCAGCCGGATCGCCTCGGTATAGTCTTTGATCGCTTGCGGATTGGCGCCGAGATCATAGTAAGCGTTGCCGCGGTTGAAATACGCTTCGGCGAGTTTCGGGTGGGCCTTGATTACTTTGTCGTATTCGGTGATCGCCTCTTTGATTTGTCCGGATTCGTGAAGCTCCAGAGCGGCTTTGAGCGGCTCCTCGATCCCCGCCGCGCCACTGATCCTCGGAAACAGCCCGATTGCGGCCAGGACAAAAATCAGCGCCCAACGACTTTTGCGGATATCAATCATTTCACCGGCGTCATGAGCGGTTCGAGCTTATTCTTCAGAGCGGGATCCAGCTCAATAGCTTTTTTGAAGTCTGTCTGCGCATCATCGCTCTTACCTTGTCGCGCCCGAATCACGCCGCGATTGGCATAGATCCTTGCGTTTTTGGGTTCAAGCTTGATCGCTGCGTCGTAATCTTTCACGGCGTCATCGTATCGACCGAGGAGCGAATAAGCATTGCCGCGGTTGTTATAGGCTTCGCCGTTTTTCGGCTCTAGCTTGATCGCCTCGGAATAATCCTGGATCGCCCGATCATTCTGCCCCAAACGCCGATAAGCAAAGCCGCGGCTGTAATAAATTTCGCCATCTTTAGGATCGAGCTTTTGCGCTTCGGTCAGATCGCGAATCGCCTGTTCGAATTCATTCAAACCATTGTGAGCCAGGCCGCGCTGTCGATAAGCCCTTGGCGCTTTGGGATCGAGCTTGAGTACTTCATCAAAATCCTTGAGAGCGCGGTCGAATTGCTTTTTTGCAAGATGGGCATTGCCCCGATTGAAATAAGCGTCGGTGGATTTCGGATTGAGTTTTATCGCTTCGTCATAATCCCTGATTGCTTCGTCGTTCTGGCCCAGCTTGAAATAGGCGAGACCACGGTTGTTATAAGGCTCGTCGGCTTTTGGCGAGGATTTAATCGCGCGATTGTACGCTGCCACCGCTTCCTTGTATTTTCCCGCCTGGTAGTATTTCACGCCTTCGTTAAAGGCATTTTGCGCTTCTGCCGCAAAAATCACTGCCGGAAGGAGCAGGAAAATCTCTAGCCAAATCTCCGCCAATGGAGCAATTTTACGCATGACTCCAAATTCTTTAACGTATGCTGTCGTGGATGTCCATTCCCTTGGCGGTTAAGGCTCCACGCACTAGACAAAAATCTTAAAAAGGAATAGATGATAAACTTAACGATTCGGATGGTAACAGGAGGAGTTGAGCATGAGTACCGCCGCAGCCGTCAGGCGAACCCCGGAACAAGTTTTAGGAAAGGATAAAATCGTCTCGTCAGATTCCCATATCATGGAGCCGCCGGACCTGTGGGAGGCCAATCTGACCCCAAGTCTCAAGCCTAAGTTTCCGAAATTCCCACCGCGGAACACCGCGGGGGAAAAGCCGGGCGGTCACGACCCTAAAGCGCGACTCGATGAAATGGCGGTCGATGGCGTCAGCGCGGAAGTTCTCTATGCGACCCACGGACTTCGGCTTTATGCCCTCGAAGATGCCGAACTCCAGGAAACGTGCTTTCAAATCGCCAATGACTGGATGATCGATTACTGCAATGTCGCGCCCGGGCGGCTATTCGGGATTCCGATGATTTCGATGTACAATATCCCGAATGCGATTAAGGAGCTCGAGCGCTGCAAAAAGGCCGGCATGATCGGTTGTATGATCTGGCAAGTTCCGCCGGAACACCTGCCGTTCACCAGCGAGCATTACAATCCGTTCTGGGAAGCAGCCTCTGAGCTCGACATGCCGGTCAATGTGCACATCCTGACGGGCTTCAATTACAGCCGTTTCGATCGCAAGGGATTGGATACTTACCGCATGACGGTTAACCAGAAGCTTACCGACGCCGCAAATATCCTGTTCGATTTCGTTTTCGGCGGCGTGCTGGCGAAAAATCCCAAGCTGAAACTGGTCTATGTCGAAAACGAAGTAGGCTGGATTCCGTTTTACTGTCATGAGTGGGATAAATACTTCGTTCGTCACAGCCCGAAGGCGCCCCTGCCTTATATGAAAAAACTGCCGAGCGAATACGTGCGGGAGCAGGTTTATGCAACCTTCTTTAGCGATCCGTGCGGCGGGCGCATGATGGACTGGTTCGGCCAAGATAATTTTATGTGGTCGAGCGATTATCCGCATGCCGCTTCGACCTGGCCGCATTCGCGTCAAGTCATCGCCGACGAGCTTGGCCATTTGCCCAAACCGGTCATCGATAAAGTCGTGCGCCAGAACGTCATCGATCTGTACAAGCTGAAAGTCGACGGTATCAACAATTAATAAACCAGGTTGAAAGGAGTCATCATGCACGCAGCGAGAAAGTTGCAACCCACGGATAAACCCAAGACGCAGAAGTTTTCACTGCGCACACCCTATATGAAACAGGGCCGCATCACCCAATTGGTTGCGGAAACCGAGAATATGTGGATCCACACCAAGATCAACTATGAAGGCGGTGAAAATGAGATTCACACTCACCTCGATGAAGACCATGCGTTCATCGTCCTCGAAGGCCAAATGAGCGTGTTCGACGAAAAGGGCGGCGAAATCAAAGTCGAGAAAAATCAGGGCGTGATGATCCCGAAGGGCGCCTATTATCGTTATCTCAATACCGGCAGCGAAAACCTGGTCGTGCTGCGCGTCGGCGCGGGCGTCAAAGGGCAGAAGCAGGGCGGCGAAGAAATGCGGGTCCGGCCGGACGGTAAACCGCTGATCGCATCCTCAGAAGAGAACAAGACTGTGCCGCCGATCGAGGATAGCAGGTTTTTTGCTGACACGGCCGGTTAGAAGCGGCGATCGAAAGAGTTTTCACACGCCGGCCACTGCCTTTCAGTGGCCGGTTTCGTTTTAAGGAGCTTCTATGACTCAAGCGATTCGACCGATGCCGGAAGAAATGCCCGTGGAGTTGTGGCGTGGTGTTAAGCCCACCTCGCCGGTCTGGCAAGGTAGAGTAGCGTCGATTTTTGTCGCGGCGAAATCAGCAGAGGAAATGGTCTCGCTCTCCAGCGTCCGCGCGTTGGCAGACCGCGGGCTCGAAGGCGATCGGTTTTTCCGTGACTCCTGGAAGGCCATTGACCGGTCCGATAAAGCCGTGAGTTTCATTGAAGATGAGGTGCTCGATCTCGCCGCAGAGGAGCTCGGGCTTGAATCCATCGCGCAAAAAACTCGCCGCAATATTGTCACTCGCGGTGTTCCCCTGATCGATTTGCTACACCGAGAGTTCGTGGTCGGTGGCGTCCGGATGCGCGGTATCCGTCTGTTCGAACCGTGCGGTCATCTGGTACAAGTTTCGAAGCTCCCGGGGATCTTCAAGGCGCTGCATCATCGCAGTGGGTTGAAAGCCGCAATCCTGAGCGACGGAGTGATTTCGGTTGGCAATCTGATCGCTTTGGATGAGGTTCAGGTGAGCGCGGTTGGATAGACGAAGGCGCGGAGACTTCTTCGGGTGCGCTCCGGCAAACTTACAAATTAATTGTCATCTCGACCAGAGGGAGAAATCTTTTTTGCGCATGAGCTTGGCTCGTGTCACTTAAGAAATCTCTCTCAGTTCGTTTGAGATGACAAGCCAGTCTATTTCAAACGAACCGACGCAAAGACTGGTTTTTTAAAGAATTGACAAGGGTACGACGCCACAAATCACTAGATCAACCATGGACTTTGGACTGCACTTGCCCGCCTCATCGGCGACTGTCAAACCCGAAGATCTTATTCGGTTCGCGCGACAGGCCGAAGCCCTCGGCTTTTACTGCTTGACTATCGCCGATCACATCATTGTGCCGACGAATATATCGGTTCCTTATCCTTATACCGTCGACGGCAAATATCCCGGTACTGGTTATCATTTCGAAACGCTGTCGACGATGAGTTTTCTCGCGGGCGCTACGCAGCGGATTCGCTTCGCCAGCAGCGTCATGATTTTGCCCTATCGTAACCCGATCGTGACGGCAAAAATGCTCGCAAGCCTCGACGTCTTGTCCGGCGGCCGGGTGATCGTCGGTGCCGGAGTGGGCTGGATGAAGGAAGAGTTCGAAAACATAGGCACCGAACCCTTCAGTGAACGGGGGAAAGTCACCGACGAGTATATCGCCGCTTTCAGAGAATTGTGGACGAGCGAGAATCCAACTTTCGAGGGCAAATACTGCCGTTTTTCTGACATCGTTTTTTTGCCGAAACCCGTGCAGAAACCCACCATTCCGATCTGGATCGGTGGCCACAGCAAACAAGCGATTCGGCGCGCGGCACGACTTGGCGATGGCTGGCATCCGATCGGCGGCGTGCCGACGATTCCTCTGGAGCCAGAAGACGTAGCAGCAGACATGTCGATGCTGCGGGAGTACGCCGAAAAAGCCGGCCGCGATGCAAAAAAAATTCGCGTCGCGCTGAAAGGATCATTGTTCGATCGCGAAAAGCAAATCACTCCGGGCAAGCGCCGTCGTTTTATCGGCAGCGCCGAAGAAGTTGCGTCGGATATCCGGGACTACGGCGCCGTCGGCGTCGACACGATGATCTTCGACGTGCGCCGCCCGACCATCGCGGAAACTCTGGAGCGCATGGAGTGGATGGCCAAAGAAGTCTTTCCCCAGGTCTAGCAACAGATTAATTTCTGAAATGGCAACGCAGCGTTGAATGATGCGGCGCGTTATCCTCCGATAAACATTAAGGCTCCACGGCAGCACGCGATTCAAAAACTATGAAACGCACCCTTGCTCGAATCGAAAATCCAAAATCGAAAATCCTTAAGCCGCCTTCGGCTGCGGAACTTCCGCTGGCCAGTTCTCGATGTAAACCGGTTCCGGCGGGAATCCGAGCACATTGAGGTACAAATATTCCCGCCACGCAGGAAACTTCCGCACGTTTTCGACCGGAACATTGAAGTACTTGCGCAGGAACTCGCGTCGCGGCGGATCAAAGATTGTCCGCGGTCGGCTGTTCAAAGCCTGTGTATCGATTGCGGCGATGCGGCGCCGAATCGGTGCTTCGCCATATTCGGCGATTAGCTCCCATACGTAGTCGTGGATCTTTTGTAAAATCGCGTCGTGATGGCTACGCTCCTCGGCATGAACAACCCGCTCTTCGAAATCGAGCAGCTTCGGCGTGGTTATCTGGATGCTCTGGATGCTCGCTGCGGTCACGTGGCCGTAGGGCCATAAATTGCCGGAAAAAATATAACTCAAAAAATCGCGCTTCATGATCTGATGGTGCTCGATGCGCGGAGTAAGGCCGTACTTGCGCTCAAACTCAGGGTCGGGTTTGGAGTGATCGCGGCTTGGGTCGATGGCATTGGCCTGGCGGATGTAACCCCAGCCGTGGCCGGCTTCGGTGCCGGCATGCTCGGCGAGAAAATAACGCCATTCGCAATCCATTTCGAAGTGTGCCATGGCGTAACACGCCGTGCCGACTGTGACTTCAAGCTCATCACGGCCGCGGTGAGCTAGCCAGCGGGCCAAACGTTCGCGCTCCTCGTCGTCTTTGGGCGGTCGTTTGATGTTGTCGCGGCTTTTGCGCAGTGCATCGACCTCGGCGCTGATCGGGTTATCTTCGCTGTAAGTAATTTTTTTTCCGACGCCCCGGATATCCGACATATATCCTCCTAGTAATAAATTGTTATTTTACCGAATAAAGCGAGCGCACAAATCCTTCCTTATCGATGCGCTCGAGTATACTCATATCTAATACCCCGTACGGGTTGCGATTAGACGTCACCGGCGAAAGCTTGAGAATCGTATCGACGGCCTCCTTTGACACGACCGGGA
>DATIEH010000531.1:0-3459 GCA_035455905.1 Binatia bacterium
GCCGATCTTCGAGCGGAGACTCTTCAGGTCAATTTCGGCGTGACATTTCGCAACGCCCGTTTGGTGCCGCTATGGATTGCCGACGAAGAAGGTTATTTCAAAAAGCAAGGTCTGGACGTCAAGCAGGTAAACATCAGCGGTGGTACGCAGGGCGCGCAAATGATGGTCAGCGGCGGCGTCGACGTTTCTTACGACGATCCGATCACCTGCATCGTCTCAACGGCGGGCGGCATCCCGGTCAATGTGATTGTCGGCGGCACGCCTTCGCTGGCCTATCTGATCGTCGGCGGTCCCGGCGTCAAGAATATCGCCGACGTGAAAGGCAAACGGGTGGGCTCGTCCGGGCTGGGCCTATCGGCATCGCGTTTGGCGCTGCTGGTCGGGCTGCGCCGTTTCGGCATCGATGCCGATAAAGGGCAAGTGACGATCGTGGCCGCGGGTCAAGAGCCGGAACGGATTGCCGGGCTGAGCACAGGCGCGATCGCGGCGACGGTCATCTCGCCGGAGTATCGCACCAAACTGGAGCAGCTTGGCGTCAATATGCTCGCCGATCTCCGGACGCTCAATATCCCTTGGGAAACCTCGTCGATCTTGACCACGGCGAAGAATGTGCAGAGCAAACGCGATATGCTCGAGCGGGTCGTGCGTGCGATCTTACAGGCGCACGCTTTTATCTTGAATCCCGCTAATCGCACGCGAGTTGTCGAACTCATGACGACGCAACTGGCACTGAAAAATCAACAGGACGCAGCGGCAGTTTATGATGATTTGGTGAAGTTTTACGTCTTTAAAAAGCCCTATCCAACCCGCGATGGATTCGCCAACGTTATTGCGGAAGTCGTGAAAACATTGCCGAAGGCGGCCGGCATCAAGTATGAGGACGTGGTGGACAACAGCATTCTAGAGAAACTCGATAAGAGCGGCTTTATCGACGGGCTATACAAATGATCCATTCTCCGACCGACACGCTATAGCGGCAAGTGCGGGATGACTGCGGTAATTTAACGGTGGCGCATCGCGATTCCAAAACCTCGTAGACCCGGCAGCATTATCCAACAGCCAAGTGTCAGAACTGCGCTGATGGCGCCGCCAAAAACGAGCGCGCCCGGCGCGCCGAGAAGAGAGGCAGCAAAGCCGATCTCGGCGGCACCGACCGAATTAGCGCCTTGCGAAAACATGTTAAATACGGCGAAGGCGCGGCCGCGCACGGGGTCGGGGGTCAACAGATGAAAGCTGGTCTGGCGCATGACCGCCTGCAGCGAATTCGCCAGACCTAATAGACCGAGAAGAACGAGCGACAATGCCATCTGCGTGCTCATGGCGAAAATACCCACGGTCAAAGCATAAGAAAGAAATGACCACAGGGCGAGTTGTCCTTTGCGCTCGATGTCGCCGAAAAAAAGAATGATGAGCGTACCGAGAACTCCGCCAACGGCTGGCGCGGACGAGAGCATGCCGTAACCGGTGGGGCCGACGTGAAGAATATCCTTCGCAAAAATAGGCAGCAGCGGCCGGTAATAGCCAAGACCGACAATGGTAAAGTCCAACAGCACCATGGCCAACACGATGGGCTCGGAGAAAAGAAATTTTACACCGCCGAGAACGCTTGCGAGAAAAAACCTTTCTCGCGCTCCCTCGGGACCGGCTGGCGGATGGAGCCGTAGGATCGCGATCACCGCTGGAACATAGAAGAGGGCGTTGACCAAATAAGCATTGCCGGTGCTCAGAGCAGCGAGAGTCAGGCCGGCTGCCATGGGGCCAAAAAAGAACGAACTCTGCGAAACGCTCGAATTCAGTGACACGGCGTTGGTGAGATGCGAGCGCGGCACGAGGCGTGAGATCAGCGACATACGCGTGGGATTGAGCACGATGTTCAGTGCGGAAGTCAGCGCGGTGCCAACAAGAATATGCCAAACCTGAATGGCGCCGCTGAGCGTCAATAGGCCCTGCACAACCGCGACCAGACAATTGCCGAAAATCGTGATCAGCAGCAGCTTTCTGCGATCGAGAAAATCCGCCAGGGTGCCGGCAAAAAGGCCGAGGGCGAAAATCGGAATGCCTTGGGCGAGGCCGGTCAGGCCCAACTGAAGCGCCGAACCGGAAAGCTCGTAAACCTGATAGAGGTTTTGTGTCTGGCGCATTTGCTGCGCTGTGGTTGCGAACAGCGACAGAAAAAAGATCAGGCGAAAACCGGAATAATCGAGCGAAGCCCAGGGGCGGCTGACCGTCGAGTTGTCGGTCTCCCGCGGCAGATCAACTTCCATTATGCATATGTGGCTGTGCTACGCCCCGAGCTTGCGCGCAACTTCATCGTGAAGCAGCTTGAGCGGAATATTGTTTGCCCTTGCGATGCGCTTGAGGTCGTCGTATTCGGGCGCGGCCCGTTTGGTGCCGTCCAGCTGCTCGATGATCTTGACCGTTACTGCACCGAAGCGCGTCTTCACTTTCTTTGTCTCGCGCTTCAGAATCATACGGCTCACGGGGTGGTAGCGTAAGCCGAGTGTCGAAGTCTCTTTAAAAATGATCTCGCTGAGTTTTTGCCGATGCCGTGGTTCGGCAATGACGCTTAGCAGCGTTGCCGGCCGGTTTTTTTTCATCTGGATGGGCGCAAGAAAAACGTCGCGCGCGCCGGCGGCAAATAGCCGGTCCATAACGTGATCGAAGAGCTGTGGATTCATGTCATCGATGTTGGTTTCGATCACCAGCATCTCTTCGAGGGAGGCGGGTAAATCCGCTCTTCCCAGGATAATGCGAAAAAGATTCGGGCGTTCGGCAAACTCCCTTTTGCCCGCCCCGTAGCCGATCTTTTCGATGGTCATTGCCGGCTGGCTAGCGAACTGTTTTCCCAACGTCCGCACGATCGCAGCACCGGTCGGTGTCACGGTCTCGGTATCGGCGTCGATGCCCATAACCGGCAAACCCCTGAGCAGTTCGAGTGTCGCGGGGCCCGGCGCCGGAAGGAGTCCGTGCGCCGAAGAAATCATCCCATGCCCGAGCGGAATGACCGAGAAATAGAAAGCTTCGATAGCGAGTTCCCGAACTCCAACCGCGGCTGCGACAATGTCAACGATTGAATCGGTCGCGCCGACCTCATGAAAATGAACTTGATCGATGGGCACGCCGTGGATCTTCGCCTCGGCTGCCGCCAACGCCGCAAAAATTTCGCTGCTAGTGGATTTGAGTCCGGCGTCGAGCTTCGAGCGTTTGATCAGATCGCGAATCTGTTTCCAAGAGCGCGGCGTTTCCTGCTTCGGGCATGTGACTTGAAACTGCGAGGCGCGGAGCGAGTGAATGGTCTTTTTTCTCGACCTGATATCGAATCGCAGCGTAGGGACTTTCTTGAGCTCGGCTCTGAGGCGATCAAGCGGCAAGCCCAGGTCGAGCAGCGCGCCGACAAACATGTCGCCACTGACGCCCCCGATGAGATCTCCGTAGGCTATTCTCATCGAATTACGCTAT
>DATIEH010000532.1:0-3429 GCA_035455905.1 Binatia bacterium
TGGTGGGCGCGCGCGTGGCAACCGTGATCGGGGGGCTGATCGTTTCCGCAATGACAATCGCCACGAGTCTTAAGATAAACGAGTTACCGCGCTTCACCCTCGATACGCCTCGTCCCGAGCCGAGCCGCAGGAAAGCGCTCCCAAGCGTCAACTAAATCGAGCGATCCGCTTTCGTAAGTCTGACTGTTTGAAGCGGCACTCTTTCGTCCCTTTCCCGGTTCGTATACAACTTTGCTTCGATGAGCGGCACACCGAATTCTGCAGCGGCGCACCAGGGGCGTCTTGCTGCGTTGCGCTATCGCGACTTTCGGCTGTTTTGGCTGAGCCTGTTTATTTCCAACATCGGGACTTGGATGCAGATGACAGCCACCAACTGGTTGCTCTATCAGCTCACCAACTCGCCGGTGCAACTCGGACTGAACGGCATCTTTCGCGCAATCCCGGCAATTACGCTCGGCTTGATCAGCGGAACCTTCGCGGATCGTTACGATCGTCGTTGGCTGATGCTCGGGACGCAGTTGATTCTCGGCGCGCTGAGTTTAGGCCTCGGTATTCTCGATCACGTCGGGCATATTCAAGCCTGGCAAATCTATCTCTTCACTTTTATCAGCTCGTCGGTGGGGTCGTTTGACGGGCCGGCGCGCCAGGCGCTCTTTCCTTCGCTGGTGCCGCGCGCGGTATTGCCCAATGCGGTTGCCCTCAATTCCCTGCTCTGGAAGGGGGCAGCCCTCATCGGCCCGACCCTCGGAGGCATTGCTATTGCTGCTATGGGAACTGCAGGCGCGTTCTACGCCAACGCCACGAGTTTCCTCGCGGTGGTCATCGCTTTACTGCTCATGCGCGCTTCGTCGCCGCCCGTCGAAAAAAGCCGCCATTTTTTTACCGAAACCCAGGAAGGATTTTCTTACATTGTTCGCCGGCCGGTGATCCTGGGATTGACCGTGATGGAAGCTTTCGGTTCGGTATTTGGCTTGGATCACGCGATGCTCACGATCCTCGCGAGCGACGTCTTTCGTGTCGGCGCCGAAGGCTTCGGTTTTTTACAATCGGCGCGCGGACTCGGCGCCGTGATCGGCTCGGCGATCTTTATCGGTATGGGGCAACTTCCCAAGCAAGGCAAAATTCTTTTGGCTTCGGCGCTGCTGTACGGCGCCGGCTTCGCGCTCTTTGGTCTAGCGCCAACATTTCCGATCGCGCTAACGCTGCTGACGTTTGTCGGCGCCATGGACACCGTCTGGGGTGCCGCGCGTGGTACGATTCTCCAGATGCTCGCGCCGGAGAAATTTCGCGGCCGGGTGATGGGTGTTTTTCAACTCAGCAATCGCGGGCTCCATCCGTTGGGACAGACCGAGACGGGATTGATCGTCCCGCTCATCGGCGCGCGCGAGGCGACCTTTGCCGGCGGCATGATCATATCAATCATGACATTGCTAACGATCTGGCGTGTACCGGAGATTGCAAAATTCCGCTGGGCAACCGCCACTGAACACGACCGGAGCGAAGAAGCGCTACCGGCAAAACCTCCCGTCAGCTCAAAACTGGCGGGTGTGGATTCTTAACTGCACCCGGTTTGCTGGGTCTATTGATCTCAGCATGTCAGGTAAGATGATCGTTAGTTCTCCTGCGGCCAGAGTGTCATGCCTTCTGCTTTGAGCTGGAGAAAAACTTTGCCGCCTCGGGTGAGTTGCTGAGCCTCCGGTGAGACAATGACGCGGGTTTCTGCGCCTAGCGTCACGGTGTATTCGTAACGATCGCCGAGAAATAGGATCGACTGCAGAGTTCCCTCGACAATATTTTCATGGCCGTTGTTGACGCGATCCGTCAGAGCGATTTTCTCTGGCCGGATCGCGACGGTTGCCGATTGCCCCACGCTGGGGAATCCGTTCGATGGCGAAATAACGTTGCTGCGGCGCAGGATCAGTGCGGAAGCCCCGACACCACGGACTTCGACTTCGACCTGCTGCTCGGAAACCGCCGCAATCTTTCCCGGCAAAAGAAAAGTTTTCCCAAGAAAATCCCGCACGAAAGGTGTGGCGGGATGATAATACACCTCCTCCGAGGTTCCGACTTGCTCGAGCCGGCCAAATTTCATAATCGCGATGCGATCGGAAAGACTGAGTGCTTCAACCTGATCATGGGTGACGAAGATCACGGTCACGTTCACTCGGCCCTGGAGCGCTTTCAACTCGCGGCGCATCTCTTCGCGCAATTGTGCATCTAAGTTGCTCAGAGGCTCGTCGAGCAACAAAACCTTGGGTGAAAACACCAGGGCGCGCGCCAGCGCGACCCGTTGTTGTTGTCCGCCGCTCAACGCCGGCGCCGGCCGGTCTTCCAATCCGGACAACCCCACCAACCCGAGGACTTCTTCGACTTTAACGCGAATCTCGGAGCGGCTGACACCACGGAGCTTCAGTGGATAGGCGACATTTTCGAAGACCGTCATATGCGGCCACAAGGCATAGGATTGAAACACCATGCCCATATCGCGCTTTTCCGGTTTGACAAAGATTCTTTGCTCGGCGGAAACCAGGCACTGATCGCCGAGATGGATTTCGCCGCCTTCCGGTTTTTCGAGACCGCCGATCATCCGTAAGGTCGTCGTCTTGCCACACCCGCTCGAGCCGAGCAATGTGAAAAACTCGCCTTGCGTGATTTCGAGATTGATTCGGTCAACCGCTACCAGTCGGTCGAAAGCTTTGTAGAGATTCTGAATGCGTAAAAAGCTCACGCGAGGGCCTGTCGTTTAGAAATGAGGATTGAAAATGGATGATAGAGAATTGCGAAATACAAACTTCCATCTTCCATCTTCAATCTCGACCGCATACCGAACGTGATCAATCTGCCCGAATACCGACCTTGAGACCGAAGGAACGCGCAAGAATCGCGACGCCGAGCGTCAGAGCCATAATCAAGATCACCGTGATGCTCGCTACTTCCCGATAACCCGCTGCCACCTGGTCGAGAGCGAGCAAGGACAATGTGCGAGTCTCCGACGTGGCGAGCAAAATGATGCTCGAGGTGTGATGTGATGCGAACATGAATTTCAGCACGCCGACCATGACCATGGTTTGAGCCATCAGCGGCAAGACCACTTTGAAATAGGTTTTCCAAAAACCCGCTCCGGACATGCGCGATGCCTCCTCGAGTTCTTTCCCGAGTTGTACGAAATTCGCCTTGAGGATTTGCGTCGACAGTGTGACTCCACCCAACACCGATGCGATCACCAGGAGGACAATGGTGCCGTAAAAGGGTCGAAAGAACGGTGTGCCCAAAAACATCCACAGCAGTCCCAGACCCGCAAGCACACCCGGGATCGCCGAAGGCAGCCAGCAAATCGAATCGAGAATACCGCGACCGGGCAATTTCGTGCGCACCAGCACGTAGCCGATCATGGAAAAGAACAATACACCGAACAGCGCGGCGCTGACC
>DATIEH010000533.1:0-2473 GCA_035455905.1 Binatia bacterium
GATCATTTCTGGATTACTCTGGATGAAGCTCCCTTTGGCGACGATGCCCACGCTGGAAATCGGAATATTGGCCTTGCTTAACTCCGCAAGAATTGGATAACCGTTCTCATGTAACGGGCGGCTCATGACTCCGTCGAGCACCGTGGCATCGATGGTGCCCGTCACCAGCGCTTGCGCAAGCACCGACTGGTCGCCCGCCGCGATCAAACTGATTTTGTCCCGGTTCGGATCAAGGCCAAAATGTTCCAGTGCGAGGATGGCTCCCATCCAGACGGTGCCGCCGATACTTTGTACGCCAAAAATCTTTCCCCGGAGATCTTCGGGAGTCTTGATGTTCTTTTTCGCTACGACATCATAAGTGACCCGATTCGTGAAAGCGGCGAGAATTTTAAGATCAGAACCGCCGGCCGCCGCACCCAACACCGCTGTGCCCCCGGTATAACCGATTTGAATGTCACCTGAAGTCAGGGCCGCGACGAGGGTCGGCGCCTGCCGAATGAAGATGGTCTCGGACGGCACGCCGTATTTGGAAAAAAAACCCTGATCCCTCGCCACCCAAAGTGGCAGAACCCGAGCGTTGACGGCGGCATGCGCGATGACGCTCTTGGTCGGCGCAGACGCTGCATAGAGAGTTTTTCCTGAAAAGCATAATGCCACGATTGCGATAAGCAATGCCGACCAAGATTGCATGGTCACTCCTTGCGCTTAAAAGTATGGCAACTCGCGCGGCGCGAGATTCTACAATCCTAAACCAAGAAGATTGATCGCGTTTTCCCCCAGTACCTTTCTTTTGTTTTCAGGTGAAATTTTCGTGCTGCGCGCCACAGGCCCGGTCACTTGCCCCGGCTGCGAGGAATCCCAATGGGGCGAGTCGGTGGCGAGCACCAGACGGTCACCGCCCAAGTACTCAACGGCCCATTCGAACAGGCCGTCTTCGAAAGGCTCGCAGCCGACGTAAACGCTTTGGTTGAAAATATCCGAGGGTTTCCGCTTCTGCCACGGCACCAGGTGCGGCAGTTTCTCCCAGTGTTCATCCATACGGGACAGCCACCAGGGCATCTGCGATGCGCCGGTTTCAAGACAGATGATCTTTAGATCGGGATGCTTCTCCATGACACCACCGCAGAGGTAAATCATCAAACAGACCATACTCTCGAGGGTGCGGCCGACCATGTGCGAGAAGAAAAAATTGTCGGCGAAGCGCTCGTGACCCATGGAGCCCGTCTTGGTGTCATGAAAAATGATCGGCGTATTGGTCTTTTCCAGCTCATCGAAAATCGGATCGAAATGCGCGTCCGACCATTCCTTGCCGGGAATGGGCGTCGCCTTGACATTGAGCGCTTTGCTGCCCAATTCACGCGAGCGATGCAATTCCTTGATCGCTTCCTGCGGATCCTGTAACGGGATGACGCCGGCCCACATCAGGCGCCCCTTTTGCTGCGAAGCGTACCAGTTCATGTAATTATTTTGCGCCCGTGCGTAAGCGGCGCCGAGCTCCGGATCATCGACGAACCAGAGAATATCCAGGGCCGGCGAGTTAGGCGACAGCACCGCAACGTCGATACCGTCGAGATCCATGTTGCGGACCCTGCCCTGCGGCGTAAGATCCGCTTCCGTTACCCACTCTTTTTTTTCTGCTTTTTGTCGGCCGAGCTCCGAGCCAATCATGATTTGATTGCCGACCAAAGTCTTGCGCCGTTCGTTGTCCTTGGTCGGGAGCTTGCGCGGCAGAAATTCCCGATAGTTGTCCTCCACGGTTTGTCCCCAGCTCTCCAGATCGCCTACCAGATGACTGTCAAGATCGATCACCTTCATACCGTCTATGGCCATGGTTCCTCCTTGTTAACGAATGCCGGCTTTGCCGCTCAATGCCTGATCGAGAAAACCGCTCTTTTCAAACTCGCGCATGATGCTGTCGTCCACCAAATGGTCAAGCGCAATATCGCCGATCTTCGGGTTACGCACCTTCATGAACCGCTGAATGTTTTTCAACCCGTCGAGAACGACAAAAGCTCTTTTGTCGGTTCGTCTGACATAATCCTCGTAGCCATCATTAGCCGCCACGGGATCATTGATAGCGAGTTTTTTCGTCATGACGTCCATGACCGCCTGCTTATTTGCCGGATTGAGCACGAAGCCGTGTCCCTCGATAAGCGCGCGGAGCGCGCTCCTGACCAACGCTTGATGGCTTGCCAGATAATCCGCCTTGAGGACGATACTCGTTCCGACCAGCGGAATTTTTTCCACTTCAGCGAGAAAATTATAGCCGTTGCGCTTCAAGCGCCGACTAAAAATCCCGGCGAGGGATGCCCCTTGGATCGTGTTGGTTTCGAGAGCCTGGGTAATCACCCGCTGGTCGCCGAACGCGGCCAACGAAACCTTGTCGTGCTCGGGATTGATGCCGATCTGTTCCAACGCAAGCATTGCCGACATCCAGCCAGTACCACCGATGCTCGTCACACCGATGCGCTTG
>DATIEH010000534.1:0-16042 GCA_035455905.1 Binatia bacterium
AAAAAAACAAATCAAAAGTTCTCGAAGCCAAATTTCAGGAACTTTTCAAAAAAGCCAAAGAAGAACCCGTGACCAAGCCGCTGAAAGACATCGACCTGGATTAGAATTGCTAGGATGCCGCGCCTGAATGCGTCGGCGGAATTCCAGCGGCGCCGATATATTGTCAAACATTTCCTTTACGCCGCCGCTGCCGGTAAGCATCACCGACCGGCAATTGAAAATCCTGCCAGTAACGCTGAGATCGTTTCACATGCCGCAGGAGCAACTCCGACGTCTTTCGTGACCTTTTCCGAGATAAGCGGCAAGTTTATTGTAAAGATTGGTTTCGGGAGCCGGTTTCGATAAAGAGCTAGATCATGCGTGCCATGATCTTTGAAAAACCCGGCAAAGATTTGTCGTTATTGGACGTGGCGACGCCGCGGCCGAGCGCCGAGCAAGTTTTACTCCGTCTGCATGCATGTGCCGTCTGCCGAACCGACTTACACGTCATCGACGGCGAATTGCGGGAACCCAAAACTCCGCTGATTCCCGGGCACGAAATTGTCGGCAGCGTTGCTGCTGTGGGCACAGCAGTGACGCGGTTTAAAATTGGCGACCGGCTCGGGGTGCCGTGGTTAGGTTGGACCTGCGGCGAATGTTCATTCTGCCGCGAAGGTCAGGAAAATCTCTGCGACCGAGCGAAGTTTACTGGTTACACGTTGGACGGCGGCTATGCCGAATACACCGTTGCCGATCAGCGCTTTTGTTTCCCAATCCCGGACGATTACAGCGACATCGAAGCTGCGCCGCTCTTGTGCGCCGGTCTGATCGGCTATCGAAGTCTAGTTAAAGCAGGAGATGGCAAGCGACTCGGGATCTATGGGTTTGGCGCCGCTGCACACATCGTCGCTCAGGTGGCCAAATACCAAAAGCGCGAGATCTACGCATTTACCCGGCCAGGCGACAGCGAAGCCCAACAGTTTGCGCTGAGCCTCGGCGCGGTCTGGGCCGGCAGTTCGGATGAATTGCCGCCTGTGAAGCTCGATGCCGTGATTATTTTTGCGCCCGTCGGCGCGCTCGTGCCGCAAGCGCTCAAAGCCGTTCGAAAGGGCGGCACTGTGGTCTCGGGCGGCATCCACATGAGCGACATTCCATCTTTCCCGTATGCGATTCTCTGGGAAGAGCGATCGATCTGTTCGGTCGCCAATTTAACGCGCCGGGACGGCACGGAGTTCATGGCACTCGCGCCAAAAGTTCCAGTGCGCACCCAAGTGGAAACCTTTGCGCTCGAGGAAGCCAATGAAGCGCTGCAGCGGCTGCGTTCCGGAACGATTCATGGTGCGGCGGTGCTGGTGATCAAATAGAGCTGTGCTCAAATCTCGTCGATTCTTCCTGTTACACTGGTCCGGAAGCGTGATGCTGAACCAAGCAATATGAATTTGGCTACCGGCATCCGCTGGTAGGATGACCTCGGCGCAAAAGAATTAAGCGTCGTTAGGGTGCGCGTTGGGCGAATCTGCCGGAGTCTGCAAAGGTTCAATCACCTCGCGGGCGAGTATCTCAATTTGCTCGCGCCAGCCCGAAAATGGTCCACAGGGTCGCATGACGAATTTGCTGGCGCCCACGGCGATATAATCTGTGATTTTTGCGCGCACTTGTTCGGGATCGCCGAACGCGATGAATTCACTGGCCGTCATGTCAGGGCGCGGCCGAATCGATTCGCCGGCCAATGCATGTGCTTTTTCCAACGTAGCTGCGAAGAAAAATGGAATCAGCACGCCATAGTGATCTTCCGGAATCTGCCGGCCTGCATCCTTGGCGTAGCCGCGAATCGCTTGGATTCCGGTTCCGACTTCGGCGGGTGAAACAGACGATACCAGCCAGCCATCGCCCAATCGGCCGGTGCGGCGCATCGCCGCTTGGCTACGACCGCCGATCCAGATCGGCAAGCCGTTTTTCTGCCAGGGGCGCGGCGTGATCGTGACGTCTTTTACGGAATAAAATTTTCCCTCGAAGGTGACGTTTCCTTCGGTCCACAGGCGGCGCATCAACGCGATCATCTCATCGGCACGCGCTGCGCGTTCCTTCCTGTTTACTCCGACGGCTTGCAAATCTGTTGAATCATCTCCACCGAGACCAAAAGCCGGAAACAAGCGACCGCGGGAGATAAAATCGAGTGTCGCTAGTTCCTTGGCCAAGACCACCGGATTGCGTGTCGGCAGCACCAGCGCGCTGGTACCGAGCTTCATGTTTCGGAGCCGCCCGGCGATATAGGAAAGAAACGCAACGGGTTCGAGTAGCGGTCGGTTAGAAACCAAACGGTCACTCAGCCAAATGGAATCCACATCGAGGGCTTCGCAGTGATCGACCAGCTCGACAATCGACTCGGGAGCGATTTTTTTCACCGGCCATTGGCCGAAGGCTATGCCGATGCGCACTTTCATGCGGTCGGATTATTTTTCGTATAATTTTTTGATGAAGCCCGTTTTATCGAGCTCTTCAACGAAGCTTGAATCGACAAACTCTTCCGGCTTGTGTTTCCAAACTTCCGGACGGGTTTGGGCGACGTACTCGTAGCTCGTTTTTAGGCCTTTGATATTCGGATACGGCGCGGGGATGCGGTATTTTGCAAACAGTTCCCAGGACTCCTGCGCGATCGAGTCATCATCGAGGCGCAGCATTTTTTTGATGGTTTTTTTGGCAAGCTCCGGCTCCTGCTTGAAGCGCGCGATCCCCTCCAGATGGGCACGCATGTAGCGCATGACCAAATCACGATCTTGTTTGATCTGTGTCCGTGTGGTGGCAATCTCGCTCCACGGATAATCCACTTCTTTGAAAAAATCCCACAAAACGTGAAATCCGGCTCTTTGCGCGAAGATAAAGTTAGGATGGGAAAGTGTCGCGCCTTGAATCTTTCCCTGTTGCAGCGCGAGAAATCGATCGCTGTCGGTACCAATCTGAAGTAACGCGAAGTCCTTGTCGGGAACCAGCCCTTTTTGTCTGGCCAAATACTTGACCAGGAAATCGGTTAGCGATCCGAACGTGGTCACGCCGACGGTTTTGCCTTTGAGGTCTTCGCTGCGCTTGATTTCGGGCCGGACGACCAGCGATTGAATTACGCCGGGCATGGTATGCGCAAGGATCACCATGTCAGAGCCGGCGAGCACGGCGGTCATCACGGTCGGAGTGGCGATGGGCGAAATCAGCACGCTGCCTGAGATGAGGGCCTTTGAAGCGATGCCTGAGCCGGCGACGGCTACGGCATCGACATCGAGACCGTACTTTTCATAAATCTTCGCGTCCTTAGCGAAGTAGATAATGATATTTCCCATGCTAATAGCGGGGACGCCGACCTGAACCTTTTTTAGCCCCCGGGATTGCGCGAAGAGATTGGGTGTGACTAGAAGGGCGCCGAGCCATAGTCCCAATACAAGTCGGCCTGATCTCATGAGCAATGCCTCCGTCGAACGGGTGATTACCGGCATTTACGCGCGCGCTTGAAGAGTTGTCAATCGGCGATGACATTGACAAGGCACGGTCTTTTGCACTAAGCACAACCGTATGCTGCCGAAAATATCGCGCGAATCATTGCTCGAACAATGCCGCCGCATGTTCGTCATACGCCACTTCGAGGAAAGCCTGGTGCCGCTCCACGACCAGGGCGTATTCGGCGGACATTATCATCTTTACATCGGTCAGGAAGCGACCGGCGTGCCGGCGATCTCATGCCTGCGCGCCGATGATTATCTGTTCACGACGCACCGAAATCACGGCCATTTGCTCGCGCGCGGGGCTGAGCCGAAGAAACTCTTCGCCGAAATTCTTGGCCGCGCCGACGGATTGAACAAGGGCAAGGGCGGTTCTTTCCATTCAGTCGCACCCGCGCTGGGATTTCTTCATAGCTCAGGCGTTGTCGCCGGCATTATTCCGCTTTCCACCGGCACTGCATACGCGGCCAAGGCGCAAAAGAACGGCCGTATTACAGTTTGTCTGTTTGGCGACGGCTCCCTTGAAGAAGGCGCGGCGCCCGAGGCGTTCAATCTAGCATCGCTTTACAAGCTGCCGGTGCTGTTTCTCTGTGAGAACAACGGCAAGTACGGCGCCGGCCGTGCCGCGGCAGCAGCGCAATCATCGACGATGGCGGCTTACCCGCTGACTGACTTGCCGAAAGCATACAAAATTCCGGCGCAGCAGATCGATGGTATGGACGCCGGGTTGGTGCATGCGACCATTTCCGATGCAGTGGAAAAAATTCGCCGTGGTGAAGGACCACAGTTCATCGAAGCGCAAACGGTGCGCTATCCTGGCAGCGAAACCAATTGGCCCACTGTGCCGCGACCGACGGACACCGCGCTGGCATGGGACGTCGGCAGCGTGCCGGAAAAAGCCCGCGAGTGGTATCGGTCGTGCGATCCGCTACTGATTTTCATTCGCGAGTTGGTCGAAGCCAAACAGGCGACCCAGGAAGAAGTTGCCGGGATCGAGCGTCAGGTCAAAACTGACATCGCTGCGGCCGTGGAATTTGCCGTCAACAGTCCTTATCCCAAGCCCCAAGAAGCCGAAAGAGATTTTTTCGCACAGAGCTAATCACATGCGAGAGCTAGCCTACTACGAAGCCAAATTCGAGGCGCTGGACGAAATCATGGCGGCGGATCAGCGCGTTCATTTGATCAATGGAACGTTTCTCAGCTTAAGCCCGCATCGCCATGTGTTTCAGAATCTCAAACAGAAATACGGTGAACGGATCGTCGCGCCGCCGATCTCCGAACTCGGTTTTTGCGGTCTGGCCACCGGCGCAGCGATGGCCGGACTAAGGCCGATTGTGGATCTCAGCACTGGCAGTTTCATTTACGAAGCCTGGCCGCAGGTGGCCAACGAAGCGGCAAACGCATTTTCCATGTCAGGCGGTCAGACGCGCGTTCCGGTCGTGTTTCACCTTTTTCATGGCCTGCGCGGCGGCGGCGCAGCGCAGCACTCCGGCAGCCCCCAGGGGATGCTGTGGAACTGCCCCGGACTGGAAATCGCGATCCCGTCATCGCCGCGCGATGTCAAAGGACTGCTCAAGAGCGCGGTGGCGAGCGATAACCCGACGATCTTTGTCGACCATACCAGGCTGTTGGATATCCGGGGTGAAGTTCCGGAGAACGACAAACCGATTCCGTTCGGAGTCGCCGACATAAAAAGGACGGGCCGCGACGTGACTGTGGTTGCGACCTCCTACACGGTGCAAGTCGCGCTTGGCGCAGCGGCCACACTCGCTCAAGAAGGCATTGAAGTGGAAGTTGTCGATCCCCGAACTCTGGTGCCTTTTGATTTGGCGACAATTCTTAAGTCGGTGGAAAAAACGCATCGGGTGGTGATTGCCGATGAAACGCACCAGAGCTGCGGGGTTGCCGCTGAAATCGCGGCGCGCATCTCGGAGAGCGGCTTCGATAAATTGACGGCGCCGATTCGCAGAGTGTCAACGCTGGACGTGCCTGTTCCCTATAGCCCGCCGCTCGAAGCGCACATCGGACCGTCCGAAGAGCGTATCAGTAATGCAGTGAGAGCGACGCTGGCCTAACATTTTCAAGTTCTCGAAAAACTGAATTCTCCGGGTAAATCGCCCCATCCATCTCGCTTCGCAATGGTTTCGCGCAACGACAAAACGAGCGAACTGCTCGAAGTGTTTCGTCGCATGTGGTTGATCCGCGCCTTCGAGGAAAAGGCTTCACTGCTCTATGCCGAGCGCCAGATTGCCGGCCTGTTGCATCTGAGTATTGGCCAGGAGGCGGTTGCAGTTGGCGCGTGCAGTCTGTTGCGAAAAAACGATTACGTTTTCGGCGCGCATCGCTCGCACGGTCATGCGATTGCGTGCGGCGCCGACATCGACAAGCTGATGGCGGAACTTGCGGGTCGCGCCACCGGCTACTGTGGCGGAAAAGGTGGCTCGATGCATATAGTCGCCAAGGAGACGGGGTTCGTTACTGCGACAGGAGTTGTTGGCGGCACCATTCCATTGGCACTGGGGGCGGCATTCGCCGCGAAAGAAAGAAAAAACGGCCAGCTCGCAGTGGTTTTCTTTGGCGATGGCGCCGGTCAAGCAGGCGCCTTCCACGAATCACTCAATATCGCGAGTCTTTGGAAACTGCCGGCGATCTTTGTCTGTGAAAACAACGGCTACGCCGAATTTACGCCGCTCTCGGCGCACACGAAAGTCGAGCGCCTGGCACAACACGCCGAAACTTATGGAATTGTGGCCAGCACGGTGGACGGCAATGATCTTTTCGCAGTGCGTCAAGTGATGGCGAGAGCGATAAAAAAATGCCGGAATAACAAGGGTCCGGTGTTTGTCGAGTGTCTCACGCATCGGATGCGCGGTCATTACGAAGGAGATCCGGCAAAGTACCGCGAGCTCTCGCAACTGGCCGAGTGGAAGAAGCAAGACCCGATTGTGCGAGTCGAGCGCGCGCTGCGAAAGAAAAAGCTGGCGACCTCCCAAGAGCTCGAAGCGATCGAAGCGGAGGCACGTGCGCTGGTCGAAAAGGCCGCGGAGTTCGCGCTCACTTCACCGTTGCCCGCTGCTGAAGAGATTGTTCGCGACGTAATGACCTGAGAGCTCATGAGTTTCAATCGCCCGATCAAAGATGAGCAGCCGCTATGAAATGGCTGTCACCTTGAGCGCAAGCGAAGTGTCTCGTTATCGATAGAGACCCTTCGGCTACGCCGAGGATGACACGCCAATCACGCAAGATCATGTCTGAACAAACCTTCCTCGAAGCGATCCGTGCCGCTCTTGCCGAGGAGATGCGCCGGGATGCATCCGTTTACCTCTTCGGCGAAGATGTGGCGCTTGGCGGACCATTCGGCGCCACAAAAGGACTGGCGGAGGAGTTCGGCACGAATCGCGTCGTCAACACACCGATCAGCGAAGGAACGGTGATGGGGCTCGCCACCGGCGCAGCCATCGCGGGGCTTCGGCCCGTGGTGGAGATCATGTTCATCGATTTCATCACACTGGCGATGGATCAACTGGTGAACCACGCGGCAAAACTCCATTACATGTCGGGCGGCCAACTCGAAATACCGCTGACCATCCGGGTGCAATGCGGCATTACCGGTGCGATGGGCGCTCATCATTCGCAAAGTCTCGAGGCGTGGCTTACGCACGTGCCGGGCCTGAAGGTGTTGATGCCGGCAACTCCCGCGGATGCCAAGGGTCTGCTAAAGACGGCGATTCGGGATAGTAATCCCGTTGTCTTCATCGAACACCGGGGCCTTTACTGGACGAAGGCCGAGATTCCGCCAGATGATCACCTGGTGTCCATTGGGAAAGCGAAAGTCCTACGGGAAGGTGACCAGATTACGATCCTTGCGCTCGCGAGCATGGTTAGCCCGGCGCTTGGCGCGGCGGATGAACTCGCCGAGCAGGGTATCTCCGTTGAAGTGATCGATTTGCGTAGTGTTTCGCCTCTCGACATCGAAACCATTGTAAATTCCACAAAAAAAACCAGCCGAGTAATTGTGGTACACGAAGCCGTGAGGCAGAGCGGGATCGGAGCGGAGATCGCTGCGTTAGTCCAGGAACATGCCTTTTACCATCTCGATTGCCCCGTGTTACGCATTGCCGCGCCGTTCGCGCCGATACCGGCGGGAAGATCCCTCGAATCAGCATTTCTCCCCGGAAAAGAAAACATTCTTGAGGCGGCTCGCAGGTTGATCGGCTCTCGGTAATTCAGAAAATTCGACCTACCGAAGGTACTGATTGCAGGCGATTATCCAGTCACCCGCTGCAGCGGATGGCTGCTTGATTTTGTAATCTCGCGGGCGTGCCATTACACTCGTCGCGATCATCGAGCGATTTTTTCAATTCTCTCGTTTCACCAGACGATTCTTCAGAATAGCGCAGCGTATACTTGACGAAACCGCGCTGGTGTTGTCAGACGCGGTTCAAAGTGTCACGAATGTCACCGCTGACAAAACTGCAGATGGCAGGGAGTTCGCGGCGGAGTGGCTGCGACTAAAAAAACCAAAAGATTCAAGCATGTGAGTCGTTGCGCCTAGTGGCATATTGTTTGCTCTCCTCACGAGAAAAGTCGGGAGGAGAAGATGCAGTCAGGATCACCAAATTCCAGAACCATTTCATTTGATCAGAATGATTTCCGAGCAGCGAAATGCGAAAAATGCGGGACTAAGATTTATCCAGCGTCGTTGCTGGATGCCCATGTGGTCCGTCATGAGCAACGTGATCGTTGGTTTAGTGACGAACTGAGAAAACTAAAACATACCTTCTCTCATATGAGGGATCTCGCTTAAACTATTCCGTCTCCCACGGGGAATCTGTCCCCAAGAAGCCCGCGCGTGCCCCCACACGCGCGGGCTTCTCCCCTCCCATATATTTAGACGTAGTGGATCTGTGAAAACCGAGCAGTGCCTTCGTAGGCATAGCTCAAAAAGCGCAAGCTCACACTCAGTTGGCACTATTCAAAGAAAGCGCCTTCAATCAGCACTGGCTTTGCCGCGCCTTGCTCGTGTGTTCGCCCGGGAATCGCCGTGCCGTCAGGATTGAGCCGTTGATCCGCTTTGTCCGGGCCCGCGCCAATGCGCGCCATGACCAAAGGATCCGTGCCTGAGTTGCAGAACTGATAATAGCAACCTGCGGGTAATACAATCGCATTGTTCTTGCCCGCCGTGAGAATCGTCTGCCCGTCACGTCCGGTATTGAATTGAGCGGTGCCCTGCAAAATCAAAAAAATATGATCTTCTTTGGTGTGAGAGTGCAGAGCATTTTCGCCAATACCCGGTGCATAGCAATGAATCCGCAAAGTCATCAAATCCGTCTCTGCCAGCAGCGTGCGCGTGTGTCCCTCTTTCACAAGCTGCGTTTTTAACTGCACGACCTTTGCCTGTTTGTCCATCGGCCCTCCTGCGGCGGAATTTTAGGTGCCGATCTTAAGCCAGCATCATGGCCGTTGCAAATTCCAAATTGCTCGGATATCTGGCGATGAACGATCGAGCTGAAAATTGACACCGTTGCTCGCTGAAATCATCGCCATCTGTTCCGCCATGGGTTGGGCCGGCGATTCGGTTTTGGTGCGCTTCGGCTTGCATCAGTCCAATATTTTTGCGGCGATGCTGGTGAGCTATTCCGTCTCGATCACGTGCATGTGGAGCTATCTGATCGCGACGACCTCGTTGGAATTTCTCAAATCACCGGCCATGGTCTATTACGTGATCAGCGGTTGTATGCAGCCGCTTTTTGCACGAGCGCTTTTTTATGAGGGCATTACGCGCATCGGAGTTGCCCGCGCCGGTCCGCTACGCGGCAGCGAGCCTCTGTTCGCCACCGCGATCGCGATTATGGTTTTTCATGAACGGCCGGGCTGGCTCGTCTTCTTCGGCACCCTGCTGATCGTAGCGAGTCTTTGGTTGATTTCCGGGAAACAGGAAGGGCAGCG
Source organism: Binatia bacterium (assembly GCA_035455905.1). Classification (GTDB taxonomy): domain Bacteria; phylum Desulfobacterota; class Binatia; order UBA9968; family UBA9968; genus DP-20. Next base: position 9,417 of record DATIEH010000534.1, read on the forward strand.
TAGCTGGCGCCTGGCCGATGCGCTTTTACCGATCAGCGCGGGGTTCATTTCGGCGGTCTCGCAAAGTCTGCGCAAGCAAGGGTTGAAAATTATTCCCGATCCGTTCGTCGCCGTGGCCGTCGTCACCACGGTTTCTCTGATTCTCCTGTTGGTGTTTGCGTTCAGCACCAAACGAGGCGTGCTGTTTCGAATTGGTCCGCGTAGCTTGGTATTTTTCCTCTGCGCCGCCTCACTGGCGACCCTGGCGCAGGTGGCGAACTTCGTTGCTCTTGGGCATGGTGAGCTTTCGGTGATTATCCCGCTCGTCAATACCACGCCCTTATTTGCCGTGCTGTTTAGCGCCGTTTTTCTTCGGAATATCGAAAGGGTGAACCGGCGGATTGTCTTGGGAGCCATAACGATGGTTTCAGGGGTATTGCTGATAACGATTCGCTGACAGACAAAAACTGTACGGCTGCTTGGATTAGCAGATTCGTTTGTTAACCTCTATCCAGGTTGTAAATTGCGTTCTAAGTGGTAGTTAGACTGGATTGGGAAGATATGCCGGCATACGAAATTTACGTTCATTGCGCTGATTGCGGCGGCGAACATCCTCTGCTCATGAAAATTCATTTGGATGAGGGCCCGGACCGCAAGCAAAGCGTCGCGGAATCTTTCCGCGTGCGTCCGAGGCCGCCGCAGGTTTTGGCGCTTAAAGGTCACAACGCGCTTTGTCTCAAAAGCGGCCGGAAGTTTAAACTGGATGATGATGAGCAGGTATTCTTAGTTCCGTCGGGATTTTTTCAACTCTGACGATCTTCGTCCCAGAGAGCCCACTTAAATCACGTAAAGACCGGTCAATGTAGTCAAACGAGTGCTCCTACGTCATAAAGAGCGCTTGGAGCACTCGTCTGTTCCTTGCACTTGCTAGTAAACGATTGAGCCACGTTCGATCTGGCTCTTGCGCCGTTCGTATTCACTCCGGCTGATTCGCTCATTTCGATAATCATCCTCGAGACGATCCATTTGCCGTTTCGAGTTATACTCGTATCCCGCGCCCGTCGCTAAAGCGCCGGTGGCGGCTCCCGCAGCAAATTGACAACCCGTAATCGCTACACTTCCGAGCAACAGTAAAATGGTCATAGCTCTCATAAACAATTCCTCCTCTTGAGTGCTTGCAAGAAGGGGACTCCCGGACCAAGATAAAACTGACAACACTTTGATGACTTACAGATAAATAAAATTCGCGGTGGGAACGGGGTGGTAGGAATTTTCTAACAGCCGACACTCTTTTGGCTAGTGGCTCGGGTGGTTTATTTCGCGTACAGCGATTTGATGAAGCCGCTCTTGTCCAATTCTGCGATGAAGCTCGAGTCCGCGAACTCTTCCGGTTTGTGATTCCAGACGTCCGGTCGGGTCGCGGCGACATACTCGAAGCTGACTTTCATTCCAGGCAGGTTGGGATAGGGCGCGGCGATAAACGCTTTGGAAAAAATGTCGTACGATTCGTTGACCAGCTCATCATCGTCCATGCGCAAAGTTTTTTTGATCACCTTGCGCCCGAAATCGCGGTCTTTTTTGAAGAGCGCGATGCCTTCGAGATGAGCCTTCACATAGTTCATGATCGTCTCGCGGTCGCTCTTGATGCTCGCGCGCCGAGTCGTAATCTCCATCCACGGATAATCGAGTTCTTTGGCCGCATCCCACAGCATGGGAAAGCCTAATTTCCGCGCCGTACCGTAGCCCGGATGCGACAATGCCGCGGCATCCACGACGCCGGTTTTAAGAGCGGCGATGCGCTCCCCGTCGCCGCCCATCTGGATGAACGTCAGATCCCGATCCGGGTTCAGTCCTTTTTTCTTCGCGATGGACTTGACCAAAAAGTCGGTCAGCGATCCAAGGCTCGATACCGCAATTTTTTTCCCCTTAAGATCTTCGACTCTTTTGATCTCCGGTTTTACCATCAACGCGTGAACCACGCCGGGCATCGTATGCGCGAGAATCGACATATCCGAGCCGGCGAGATTCGCGGCAATAACCGTTGGCGTCGCAATCGGACAGACGTCGATATTGCCGCTGATCAGCGCTTTGGATGCGATACCTGAACCATTGATCGTGATGACTTCGCCGTCGAGTCCATACTTGGCGTAGAGATTGGCTTCCTTCGTGACAAAAATAATGATGTTGGCGACACCGACTGACGGCACGCCGACGCGTATTTTTTTGAGCTTGCTTTGCGCGTAGCTGCTGTTCGGGAATGAGACTAGCGCCAGCGCCGCGCTGATCAAGCAAACTATCAATCCACGCATACAAATCTCCTGCTCGCGAGGACTCATACCATCTGCATATAGACGTCGACCAAAGCCGGGCGCTTCTCTTCCTTGATGACCTTGATCGCGCGTTCAACTGCGGGCCGAATCTGATCGGGCTCCGTGATCGGTCCCTCGCCATGAACACTGAAAGTGCGAGCCAGATTGGCAAAATCAACCGGCGGCTTCGCCATTTCCATCCCGACAAGTTTATTTTCCACCGGCCGGCCGCGGTGGAGCGCAACCTTTTCCTGGTGTTCGACATCGTTGTAGTAAACGCGGTTGTTGGTCATCACCGTCAACAGCGGCACACCAGTATTGGCAGCCGTCCACAACGAACTTGGCGTGTAGAGCATCTCGCCATCACGCTGCAGATTAATGCAAATCTTCCCGGTACCGCGATACGGGAGTGAGGCACCGACGGATGCGGCGGGACCGTAACCCAAGCCTCCGCCGCCGTAGCCGCCAAGAAACAGACCCGGCTTGTCCCAGGTCCATAAACGGCTTGGCCAGCCGCGAAAGGCTCCCGCAACCAAAAGCCAGTCCTCGTTCTTGATCGCTTGCCAAATCTCATGGGCCAAACGCGGCGGAGCAATCGGCCGTTCGTCCCAGCGCTTTTTCAAATCGGCCTGCCAGCGCGCGTGCACTTCTTCATGCTGCGCCGCCAGTGCTTTGCGACGCTCATCGACGACGCTCTTGGAGAATTTGCCCTGCTTTTTGACCTCTTCGGCGAGAGCCGGCAGAAAAACTCTGGTGTTGGCGACGATCGGCAGATCCACCGGCGCCAGTTCCTGAAAATCGCTCGTCCAGCTTCGCACGACAATGTCTTTGAGCGTGACATTGATCACTTTGCAGCCCGGTTTGGTTGCCGGCACGTTGGCGTGCGTGTTGGGATCGCTGCGCACCAAGGCGCCGTAGAGGTCGGTAACGTCGAGGCCCATGATCACGTCGGCATTGGCGATCAGCTCGCGGTTTCGCCCGGTGAGATTGAGCGCGTGCGTATTGGGGAAATTCAAGCGCGCGCCGAGATCGATCACCGGTATGGACAGCAAATCGGCGAGCGCAACGAGACTCAGCACCGCCTCGTTATTCCGGCCAACGTAGTCCGCGAGGATCACCGGGTTTTGCGCCGACGACAAAAGCTGAGCCGCTTCCTTGATAGCCTCATAATCGGCTTGCAGCGGTGCCGCCGGGCGAAATCGCTTCGGGTCGGGTAAGGGAATTTCTTTTTCGATCGCGGCTTCCTGATCGCTGACATCGAAGCAGAGGTACACCGGGCCGCCCGGATCGCTCATGGCGATCCGGTAGCCGCGCATAATCGATGAAGGAAACGCTTCCACGCCTACCGGCTGGTCGTCCCATTTCACGAAATCGCGCACGAGATTACCTTGAACTTGCGCCGTGTGGATCCAGTCGATCCACGGGCGGCGCTTGCTCGAGTTCATTGGCCCGGTGCCGCCCATCACCATGACCGGCGTGTGATCGCACCAGGCGTTGTAAATCGCCATCGAAGCGTGCTGCAGGCCGACGACATTATGCACAATGGCCGGCATGATTTTGCCTGTGGCCTTGGCATATCCGTGCGCGACAGCGACCGCGATCTCCTCATGACAACAGAGAACCATTTCCGGATTGGGCGTGCGGCCGCTTTCGTAGTTGACCAAGGAATCGTGAATACCGCGAAAGCTCGAGCCGGGATTGAGCGCGACGTATTCGATGCCGAGCACTTTAAGCAGGTCGACGACCAGATCGGAACCGTAACGGGCGGGCATAAAACCTCCAGTCTTAAATTTTACCTGTAAAAAGAGCCGCCTCTTGCAGGCTGCTCAAAAAAATCCAGAGGCGAGGCGCGCGAAAATCGACGGGCGGAGGCGTACATCGGCAGTACGTCGACGCGAGGCGATTGAGTGCAACGAAGCATATGGGCCTTTTTCAGCAGCCTGCGGGAAAAAAATGGCGCGCTATCAGACTGTATACGTCCGTCAGCGCGCCAACTCACAGCAACAATCTGGCTGCTCCCTATTGCAACGGGTGCGGGATATCGATGTCGTAGAGATTCCTGACGTTGGTGTACACAAGCTTTTTGCGAATGTCCTGCGGCAAGTGGCCGAGGTCCCGATCAATGTATTTTTTCGACTCCGGCCAGGTGGAGTTGCCATGCGGGTAATCGTTGGACCACATGCAGTTGTCCTGTCCCCACCATTCGAAGTTGTGCCCCGCCACAGTGTCGCGGAAGAACGTGCCGAAGATTTGAGTGTTAAAATATTCGCTGGGATTTTTTGTGAATGGCGGCGGATTCACCTTTTTGAACCGATTATAGTAGTAATCCCACTGCTGCATCATGAACGGCATCCACCCAATCTCGTTTTCGACGCTGACGATTTTGAGCTTCGGGTAGCGCTCCAGCACACCATAAAAAATCAGTTCAAAAATGTCGTCGATGATTTCCTTCAATTTTAAATTCACGCTGCCGCGATAGGCTTCGACGCCCGTGCGTTTGTTGCCGAAGACAGATTCCTTGTGATAGCCGTGCCCGGTCAGGATGTGCAGGTGCACCGGCATGTTCAGATCCTGGGATGCCGCCCAATAGCGATTGTAATGTTCGGAGTGGAAGGGCAGATCGGGGTGCGGCGCCTGCCAGATGATCGACCCCTTCATGCCGGCCTTGGCGCAGCGCTCCAGTTCCTTCACCGCCTCGTCGATGTTGTAGACGGAAACCGCGGCAATGCCGATCAGCCGTTTCGGCGATGTCCTACAATAATCGATCAGCCAATCGTTGTACGCGCGAAAGCTCACTTCCTGAAGCTTCGCGTCATCCATCGCGAAATGCGGCAAGAGGTAAGTCGGATATAACACCTCGGCGCTCAGACCGTCGGTCTCCATCTCTTTGATGCGGTGTGAAGGATCCGATCCGCCTGGATGGGTTTGAAAACTGCTGCCCACCTCCAATTTGGGGAAGCGGGGTACTTGATCCTTATACGATTGCGGCGCCCGCTCGGCGAGAATCTCCGAGGGCTCCATGACGTGCGAGTCTGAGGAAATTAATACTTCGAATCCTGCATCGCCGTTGCCACCCATAAGCTTTCCTCCTTTGGCTGCGACTGTCGATAGCAAATCTATTCGGAGATCTACCACCAAGAGCGCTGAAGGGTCAAGTTACGGAACTGGAGTTTTGGAGTACTGGAGTAGTGGAGTATTTCGTCTCGGCCCATAACTCCACAACTCCACCACTCCAATGCTTTTAGAACAGTCCTTCCTTCTCAAGTTTTTTGACGATCCGATCATCAATGATTTCTTCGACCTTGAGCTTACGAATGGGCTCGCTGGTTTTTCCAAGCAAGCGAACCACGTTCCGCAAACCGTCCGCGTTCGGATAAATTTTCTTGTCGTAAAGTGTGCGCATCATCTCGTAACCGGTTTGGGCGTCCTCTATCTTCGACAGGCGCAGCTCTCTGGTAAGCGTTTTGACCACAGCCGCTTTGTTGCCAGGATTGTTGACGTAAGTGATCGCCTCGACCATCGCGCGCAGAGTGCGCTCGGGAATTTCCGGTGTGCGGTCGATGAGGCTGCGCTTGGCGATCATGCCGAGTCCCTGATAGGGAATGCCCATTTTCATAAGGTCGCCGAGCATGCGGTAGCCCTGGCGTTCCAGTTGTGCGCCGTAAGCATAGCCGAGATAGCCGCCGTCGATGATGTTTTGCGTGATCGCTTGTGCCAGTACGGATTGGTCGCCGATGATGCGAAATTGAATGTTGTCGCGCTCGGGATTGAGACCCCAATGCTCGAAGGCGAGCATGGAAAACATCCAAACTCCGCCGCCGATGCTTTGCACGCCGACTCGCTTGCCTTTCAAATCCGCCGGCGTTTTGATGCTCGGATTCACCATAAACGCGCCGTCGAGCTTGTTGATCAAACCGGCGATGTAAGCCAGATCCAAACCGCCCGCCATGGCGCCGATCGATGTCCCGGTGGCCGAGCCGACGTGAAACTGGGTTTCACCCGCAGCCAATGCCGACATGCCCACCTGGGCATTGCGGACGTTTACGATGGTCGGATCGATGCCGTACTTCTGAAAAATTCCCGCATCGCGGGCAACCCAGAGAATGCCGCTGCGTTCGTTCAACCCGCCGAAAGTGTAAATTACTTTGTAGGGCGCCGATGCCGCCCGCGCTGCGAGCGGTACAAGCATCATTAAGAGAATCAGCGCAACTCCGGTGCGGCAAGGCCTGCGGTATGTCATCGCTCCTCCTTAGCGGTGCGGATTCCTTCTACTACTCCCTCGTAAAACTAACTTGCAAGAGACAAAGTTCCGCTAGACGAGAAGGCACGAGTTGGTAA
>DATIEH010000535.1:0-2847 GCA_035455905.1 Binatia bacterium
GATTCATTTGTTCGCCATTTCCGTTTTTATCATTGTTATTGCTCCGCGTGCCTGTTTGGCGGTGTGGCAATGGCGCCTTGCGCAGCGGCTGCAGCGATCCATCGGTCTTGCGTTGGACCCCTACTTCGGCGAGGTCATCGAAGCGCCCGTGCGAGCGCTGATCGAAAAAGAAGTCGGAATCGGGATACAATCCCTGGCCGCGGATATCGCTGGTTTTGTCGTGCAGAAACTCTATGAAGAGCAGATCGTTCCAAGACTGCACGGCTACCGACAAAATGGCGGCAGGATCACGGAACTGAAAGCGGATATCCAAATGCTATCGGAAAATTTTCTGTCCCAGCTCGACAGTTACATCTCTGAGACGCGCTTTCCGGCGTTTCAAGAACAACTTTCCCGGCGCATCGGCGAAGCACTCAAAACGATCGGCACCGAATTCGCCGTTTTCCGCGAGCCCCAAGCCGTCCTGGCGAGACTGAAACTGCCGGCGCCCGGCCATGCCGAGGCGGGAATGACCGATCAGTTCACGCGCGCGGTCAGCTTGTCCATCGGAACCTCCATCGCGCTTGCAATCGCCGCGGTCAGCGGTGGCATCGGCAAACATTTGGGCATCGCGATCGTCTCGACTTTGCTGGGAACCACCGGACCGGTGGGTTTTCTGATCGGTCTGGTGATCGGCGCGATAGTCGCCGTCGGCGCATGGTGGGTCGGTAAGCAAGCGATCGTCGAAACCATCGAGAACCTTCACTTACCTGGAACGGTGATCAAAGCGGCACTCTGGGATTCGCGATTCCAAAAATTGCTCGACGAAGGACGGCAAAAGTGTGAAGAGACGGTACGCACCAGCGTCGAAGAAAAGCTTCAACCACTCGGTCCGGCGATCGCCGCGGAAATTTTAAGCCGCGTGCGAACTCTGTGGCAGAGCGGTCCGCAGTAAAATCGTCGAGTTTCGCAGTTGTCAATGAAAATACGGATAGGATTTTTAAACGGCCTTTTCTATGGCCGAAGCTATAGCGCCGGAGAATTGTCAATTCCCGTTTCTGCTTGATGAAAAACCCGCTGTCGTACCGCTCCGATTCGGCCGGAGAGCAGTCGCGAGGTGTGCAAGAGGTACGTTATGGCGCTTGCGTTGGCAGCCGGTTTTGCCTCCTCAGATCGTTTGGAATAGATCGACTCGACTTGCCCATGCACGTGGCGGAGCGCGGGTCGGTAGGCCCAGATGGCCGAGGATTTTGACGATCACCGACGGATCTTCGATGGCGGCAATGGTATTCAAAGCGGTGCCGCAGTTCGGGCAGTCGGAAATTGTGTATTGAACGCCCCCTCGAGATAGCGTTTGTGTAAAGTGCGCGATACGCTGTTGAGTCAGTGCTGGTTGTTTCTACCATACAGGTATGGCATTATCATCTGTATGAAAAAGACCCTGCACATCGATGAGAAGCTTCTTAGCGAGGCGAAGCTCGCGTCTGGCGCAGCGACAGACACCGACACGGTCCGCCTCGGTCTCGAGGCTCTGGTCCGTCATGCTGCGTATGAGCGCCTACGTGCCCTCAGGGGCTCGGAGCCGAAGGCCAAGGACATTCCGAGACGCCGTGAACCCGCCGCCCGCAAGCGCCGCGCTGGCTGATGGTGCTTGTCGACACGTCGGTATGGATTCGCTTCCTCACGGGACGTGAGCCCTACGCCACCGAACTCGATTCTCTGCTGGAGAGGGACGAAGTAGCTGGCCACGAACTCGTTTTTGGTGAACTACTTATCGGTGACAAAGGCGGTCGTAGAAAGCTGCTCGATGCTTACGAGCAGATGCACCAGGCAACCCCGGTTCCGCATGGAGATGTCGTCGTCTTTGTACGGGAGCGCCGTCTGCATGGTCAAGGGGCCGGATGGATTGATGTCCACTTGCTGGCCTCGGCTATTGTCGGTCGATACCGCCTCTGGACCGCGGATCCTCGACTTGCCGCTCTCGCCGAAAAATTCGACGTCTCGTACACGCTCACGGCAACCCACTAAGCCGCCGAACACCATCGCTCAGTCTTCGATCTGGCACGGCTCGTTAGCGGTTTTTAGATTGCTTGCGTTTGTTGCCGCATTCTGAAGGATACAGCGAACGGTCGTATTCGTTTTGCACCTAACACATCAGGTAGGGCGAAAAAGGCACACGCATTTGCTCGAGTTGAAGATGTAGCACTCTGCCCAAGCCAGGATTTCGGCCTTGCGGTCATCCATGGCACCAGCCAAGCAAATCCAATTTAAGAACTCGTGTTGACCGGCGTCTCGGATCAACTCTGGGTCCAGCTCGCGCCACTTCCGCTGCTCACCGCTTTTCAGTTCGGCAAATCGCAGGCGGTCGGTTTCTACGTCTGGCCAGAGATAATGGTTCTTCGTTGTGAGCGACGCATGTGACCAGCTGGATGAACCGATAACAACCGCGCGCCAGGGACTTTGTTTGATAATCTCTGCCACCGCCTTACCAAGATCATAGCAGCGCCAGGGTGGTGGCGACGGAGGTGGCGGCTCAGAAACTCTTTCTAAAAGCCGACCGATCATCTTCGTGACTGGATACTGATCATTGGGGACACGCAGATCGCTTCCATAACAATTTACAGTCACCGGAATAATTGGGTAGTCAAAGCCTCTCTTATCCAGGTCCAAGTACTGAATCGTTGTCGTAAAGGCATGCCCGTATTTGTCTTGATTGCGCAGACGCCAGCAGCAGGCCACGTCGAATCCCTGGGTCACCAACCCACGGACCAAATAATTACCAATCTGCTTACTGCCCTTGATGCTCGCACTCTCGTCTTTATGGTCAGGGGAATCTTTTATTGGAATGTTATCGATAGCAAAGACAGC
>DATIEH010000536.1:0-2681 GCA_035455905.1 Binatia bacterium
CGATTAGCTCCGATTATTGAGCATCGGGTGTTTGGGCTTGCTGGATATCGCCTTCGATCCACGCCATGAGCAACTTCTCAGCGACGGCTAGGATGACTGGACCGACAAAAATACCAATTAAGCCAAAGCCGATAAGGCCGCCGATCACTCCGGCGAAAACAAGAAGCAGCGGCAAGTCTGCGCCTTTTTTGATTAGAATTGGGCGCAAAAAATTGTCCATCGTGCCGGCGATGATCATCCAGACCAGCATGAATGTTCCCCAGCCCGACTCGCCGCTCCAATAAAGCCAGGCCACCACCGCACCGAGAACGGGAATAACGCCGATCTGTGCAATCGATAGAAGCAGCATTGCACCGGTAAGCGCGGCGGCAAACGGTACACCGGCGATAGTCAAACCAAGACCGGAAAAAAGTGACTGAGCAATAGCTGTCACGACGACTCCGAGCGCCACACCGCGAATCGTCTGCCCGGCCAGATAGACCGCGTTTTCACCGCCTGAGCCCGCCAATCTTCTGCCGAAACGAAGCAGCCGCTCTGTGGCGCGCTCTCCGCTGGCATACATCGCAGCCGCGAGAATGATGGTCAGCAAAAATTCCACTAACAATACGCCGACGCTGCCCAACTGAGCCGCGAACCACCTGATCACACCACCCGCGTATGGGGCAACTCTTACCGTCGCATCCTGAATTCCAACAGTGGCAACTCGCTCCCACAACTCCACGGCCTTGACCCCAACGAGTGGGAGACTTGCAAGCCAAGCCGGCCGCGGAGGCAACTTAAAGGAGGCTAAATCTTTCACCCAGATCGCAATATCGTCGACGTTCGACACAATCGTGCCGACGGCAAACGTCAACGGCACGACCAGAACACAGAGCAGCAAAAGCGTCATCACAGTTACCGCTACGGCACGTTTATTCCAGAACCATTTTTGCAGCGAGATCATTAAGGGCCAGGTCGCCACCACCACCGTTGTCGCCCAGACGATCGCGCCCAAAAACGGCCGCAAAATCCAAATCGAAGACCCGATCAAGGCCAGAATAAAGAGAACGGCGAGCACGTTGCGCGTAATGTCGCGTTCGATGTCAGCCACAAACAAACCCTCCCAAGTTCTCGCTCAGCCCTGAATCGTGCATGGGTCGGCAAAGCTGATGCGAATCCTGGTCTCGTTCGCTGAGACGGAGAAGTGTAATACATACCGAACCACGACAGCAGGAAATGCGCTCAAATTTTTGCTTGGCGGCTCGCATGGCCGAATTTGTAATCTTTATCCGACCGGTATCGTGATGAGCGGCGCGTTCGGCTTGCCCTCGGTCTCTGTAAGCGTGAACAGAAACATAATAAAAGAAAAGAGCCGCTTGGAAGCAAAATCCTTATCATCGATCCAGTACCATTCGTGGCCGTATGGTACTGCGGCAAATGTGTCACTCGGACTTTGAGAAGAGCTGAAAATCCTTATGAGCGGCGCCACAGGCGTGCCATTCACGAGTTCCGGAGCGGGAGTAGGAAAGGTCCGTCGCTCGTTCGCGTTGACGGCTGGAACCTCTATGTAAGAAGAAAGATCGAGCAGGATTTCAAGCATCGAGCGGGTCAACATCGCGATTTCCTTGTCGCTTGTAGCGACCGAACCGTAAACAACATTGAGCTCTTGCGTATTGGGATCAAGGCCTAAAAGCTTACGGACCTCGGCTCGATCCGCCTCTATGGCAGGGTTAGGCTTTTTGCTAAACACAAGCAAGGTCGTCGTTTGGTCACCGTTTTTACGCACCCGCAGACCGAGATCGCCGGATTGCTGAATGTTGCGCAATTTTTCTATCAACTCGTAAAACTCCGGATCTGCTTGACGTGCCCGCGCGCCGCTACCGAAACGGCTGTTAATGCCATTAATGCTATGAACACAGAGCCGCAGTACCAGATCCACGGGATATCCGCCCTGAAGCAGATTGAGAATCGCCGCCGGCGGAATCGGGGTCATAAGATTGCGGGCGAATTTTTCGCCGCTCAGCGGCGCGTACGTGATGGTCGGTCTTTCGACGTATCTTCCCGATCCGAGCAAGTTATAAAGTGCAGTGTACGGCCACGGAAGCTGAGAATTCTGCGCCCAACTGCCGGAAAACCCGAGAGAGCCCTCGATACCGTATTGGTTGATCACCGAAGCGACATCCAGGAACACCGGCGCATCACCGTATCGAAGCTTGACCAAATTGAGCAACATCTGAGATTTCCACGAATCAGAAATCGCTGAAATGTAGTCAAACCGATCACGCGTCACAGTGCCGGGGCCAATACTGACGCAACCGCCAAGCGTGAGTAACAGCACAACGATCATTGAAAATTGCCCCTGCATCGATTCCTCCTCAGGTACAAAGTTGTCAATAAAATTTCGCTCGGCACCAACCAGCGAACTGATGCTCCTCACGCCGACGATCGCCTCCAAATACGGCCATCCAGCCAATAGTGACAGAAGAGTCCACCGACCCCGAGGGGAGCTAACGCTGGAAGGCTGAGCCAGCTCCCAAAAACCGCTCCGCTGAAACCGACGACCGGCCAGAAAAGAAACGAGGTGATGAAGCTTGCTTCGGCTCGGAGCCCGTGCTCCACTGTGGACACATGCGTCAAGTAAGTCTCGTTGATTGCAGAATGAACAGATGGGGATTGTACAGGCGCTCTGCGTCGCGCCATGG
>DATIEH010000537.1:0-6689 GCA_035455905.1 Binatia bacterium
AAGATCAGAAACTTTCAGCCGGTGGATCCCGTATACGTCAAAGACGCGCCGATCTTTGAGAATTGCATTGAAAAAAACATCGATCTCGAAAGTTTTCCGGTCCCGCGCTGGCATGAGCTCGACGGCGGCCGCTACGTCGGCACCGATGATCTGGTGATCACACAGGATCCGGAAGAAGGCTGGATCAACGCCGGAACTTACCGTGTCATGCTCCAGGGAAAAGACGCCGTCGCGCTCTACATTTCACCCGGCAAGCACGGCGGCTTACATCGAAAAAAATACTTCGATATGGGAAAGCCTTGCCCGGTCGTGATGTCGTTCGGCCATCATCCATTGCTGTTCATTGCCGGCTGCACGGATGTGCCGGTCAAGATGAGCGAATTTGCTTACGCCGGCGGAGTTCTGAACGAGCCGATTCAACTCGTGCGCGGGCCGCACACCGGATTGCCGATTCCAGCCTTTTCGGAAATAGCCATCGAAGGAGAGCTGCTTCCCGGCGACAATCTACCCGAAGGTCCGTTCGGCGAATGGCCGGGTTACTATGCGAGCGATACTCGCCCCGAGCCGGTGGTCCGCATCAAAGCACTCTACCATCGAAATAATCCGATTCTCTGCGGCGAGCCGCCGCTGCGGCCTTCGGCCAATCAGGGCTTTCACCGATCGATCCAACGCTCAGCATTGATTTGGAATGCGCTTGAAGATGCCGGCGTGCCCGACGTCCGCGGCGTTTGGCTCAATCCGGCGGCCTATCGGTTCTTTTCCATCGTCAAGATTAAACAGCGCTATCCCGGGCATGCGAAGCAGGCGGCCCTGGTCGCCAGTCAGTGCCGCCCTGGCGCCTATCTCGGTCGCTACGTCGTAGTTGTCGACGACGATGTCGATATGTATGACCCGGACGATGTAATTTGGGCGATCTCGACCCGCTCCGAGCCGGAGAATATCGATATCCTGAGACGCTGCTGGAGCGGTCCACTGGATCCGGCCATTCCGACCGAGCGCAAGGGCTTTAACTCGCGAGCCATCATTGACACGACGCGCCCGTACGAACGGCGCGATAAGTTTCCTGCGGTCAATGCCGTCAGCGACGAGCTCAAAGCCACGCTCGAGCGAAAATACGCCGGGCTTCTCAAAGAAATTCTGGGCGCTCAATGAAATTTCACCATTGTCCGCAATCCCACACGGAAATCGTCTTCGTTCCATGAGGCACTTCATGAAAACAATCACCGGCATCCTAGTAATCGTGATCGGGCTGATGCCGGCCGCTTCAGCACTCGCCCAAACGAATTCGCTGATTCTCGGTTACAGCGGCTCGGGTATCAGCACGGATCTGCGCCGCGTGATGGACGTAGAAAAAATCTGGGAGAAGCACGGACTCACGGTTAAATCGGTTTACTTCAACAGCGGCAGTGTCTTAACCCAGGCCATGATCGGCGGCAATATTGCGCTCTCGGATTCCGGCGTGCCGGAAATGCTCGTGCTGCCGGTCTCCGGCGCCTTCGAGACCAAAGTCATCACGGTCAACATCAATCGTCTCGAGCATATTTTCGTAACACGAAAAAACATCGTCAAACCGGAAGACCTCAAGGGCAAACGGATCGCGGTTAGCCGTTTCGGTTCGGCGTCCGATCTCACCACGCGCATGGTTTTGCGGTCCTGGAAAATGGATCCCGAAAAAGATGTCGCTTTATTGCAATCCGGCAACACGCCTACACGCATGACCGCGCTCATCGCAGGTCACGTCGATGGTGCGCTGGTCAGTCCCGAAAGCCTGCACAAAGTCCTTGGCAGCGGCTGCTGCCGAGCCCTGGCCGATCTTTCCGAGCTGCCGCTCGACTTCGCGCGCTTCGGCGTCACCGTACCGGCGGCATTGATCCGCAGCCAGAGAGACCTGGCGCGCCGGATCGTGATGGCGTACGTGGAGGGAATTTACGCGTTCAAAACAAAACCCAAGCTGGTTTACTCGGTTCTCGGAGAGGAAGGCATAAAAGATCCGGCCATCGCCAAAGAAATCTACACTCGACTGAGCTTCAGCATGCGCGAATATCCCATTCCCGAAGCGGCTGGCGTTCAGAATGCCCTCGACTCCCTCGGTCATCCCAACGCGCGCAACTTTAAACCGGCCAATGTCATGGACACAAGCCTCGTCGAAGAAATTAGAAAATCAGGCTTTATCGATAAGCTCTACGGCCGGCCGCCCAAGAACGAAAGATAAACTCTCGCCGACGAAACAACAGAATGAGTTAATGCAGGATCGGAAAAGTCATTCCGAGCGGCAGACTGCGGCAAAGAATATCTGTGATGGAGCAGCGAACCCACTAGGATCAGCACATGGAGAAACCGATCAAGCTTGCCATCGGCGCGACTTCCAAGCGTGTCGATATCGCCAATCTCGTCGCCTTCACTTTTTTTAATAATATTGAGCTGCCGCCTAAATCCGAGCTCCACGTCGCGATGGGCTGGCGCGATTCGGAGCTCGGCGGCACCGGCCCAGCCATCCTTGTCGGACGTAAGCAATATGACTTCGGTTTTGGCAATCCCGTCGGGCTTGCGGCGATGGCTTACCTGGGCCGCGGCTTTTATAAAAACAAAATTCCGCTGCGCGCCATCGGCGTATTTCCGACCTGGGATCGATTGATTTTTGCAGTGCGCAAAGAAACTGGCATCGAGTCCCTCGAAGACGTGGTCAAAAAGAGATACCCGCTACGCATATCGACCCGCCGCCGGGTGAAGCTTCAAACCACAGTCTACGCCATCGAAGAAGTCCTTAAAGCTTACGGTGCGAGCTTTCGCGAGATCGAGCGTTGGGGCGGCAAAATTATGGAAGCGCCGAATCCAAGCGGAGCCGTGCGCAGGGATCATATCGAATCCGGCACGGCCGATGCCGTGTTCGACGAGGGTGTGAAGAGCTGGGGCGAGCGGGCGCTGGATGCGGGCATGCGCTTTTTGCCGATCAATGATGCCGCCGCGCGCCACATGCAAAAAATCGGCTTTCCCAGTGCCATGTTGACACCGGAGCATTATCCCAAGCTTAAAAGCGCCATCCGCTGTGTCGATTTTAGCGGCTGGACTTTTTTCTGTCATGCCGACCTGCCTGCGTCCGTCGCCTACGACATGGCCCAAGCCATCGATCTCTGCCACGAGCGAATTCCCGTCGATCACTTCGACAAACGACCAATGACAATGGCCGAGTTTTGCCGCGGCGGCGAGGCCGGGCAGTTGAATATTCCTCTCCATCCCGGCGCGAAGAAATATTTTCGCGAAAAGGGTTATCTGTGATCACGATGCGCCGAATGCTTCGCATTGTCGCGCTCGGCATCGGCTTGGTTCTGTTTTCCACGAATGCCCGAGCCGAGCTTTTCCGCGTTGCGCTTTCGACGAAAGATTTCGGCTATCTGCCGCTGTTCGTTGGCATGCGCTCCGGATTGTTTGCGCAGGAAGGCCTCGAAATCCAGTGGATCGTGGTCAACAGCAACGTCGTGGTCACGGCGCTCATCGCTGGGGAAATCGACGTGGCCGGCATCGCCGGTTCGTCCATGCGTGCTGCCGCGCGAGGCGCGCCTTTGAAGGCAAACTTTTTTCCGTACGACAAATCGCTTTTTGTCCTGATGGGGGCGCCTGGAATCAAACGAGTCCAGGATCTAAAAGGCAAAGTGATCGGCACCACCGGACCGGGCGCGACGACCGAAGTTGCCGCCAGCATGGTCCTGCAGCATTACGGCATGGACCCCAAAAAAGATGTGACGTTCATGACCATCGGGGGCGCCGAGACCTCGCTCATCGCGATGCGCAACGGCACCATTCAGGCGCGGGCGTTCAATCCCGATGCCGCCTTCATCATGAAGAAACAGGGTTTCACCGAGCTCGGCGTCTTGGCCGACATGGGACCGTGGCCCTGGGCAGGTTATTCGACTTCCGATGCGCATTTGATCAACCGGCGCGACAAGATCAAACGCTGGACTCGCGCGATGGTGAAGAGTTTGCAGCTCATGCTCAATCGTAGAAACGAGACTTACAAAATTGCGCAAGCGGAATTCGGCCATCCCCGTGATGTGACCGAGGGCGCAGCGAACGTCTGCATTAAAGCCATCGATCCAGAGAACCCCGGCGGCGCTACGGATGAAGCGATGCGCAAAAACATCGAGCTCACGATCACGCAACCATTGAAACTTAGCGCGAGCCCGCCTCTGGCTCAGCTGGTCGATTTTACGTTGCTGAGGGAAGTTCATCGGGAGCTTGGCATCCCCGGCCGAAAGTGAGAAGTCTCGTTGAGGAGTCGCTGCATGAGACACTGGTGCCGCCGAATCGCCGTCGTTTCATTCCTCTGTTTCTCGCCCTGCGTAGTTTCCGCACAAACCGCCGAAGTGAAACTTTTGGCGCTGGAGAAAGTACCCGCGCAGGAGCGGCAACAAAAATTATACGAGCTGGCAAAAGCCGAAGGCGAAGCGGTGATCTACGCCAACATGGACATTTCCGCCATGAAGCCGCTCACCGACGGTTTTATGAAGCGTTATCCGGGAACCAGGGCGGCAAGCGTGCATTTTTCCGGCGCCGCGATCATTACCCGGCTCGAATCCGAAGCCCGAGCCGGCAAGCCGCTGTCCGACGTGGTTTTGAGCGGCCAATTGGGAGTTCTTGCGCTGATCGATAAGAAAATTGCGTTGCGCTATCGTTCGCCGGAACGGGAATTTTTCCGTGCCGGACTCAAAGATCAGGACGGCTTGTGGACAGCCTATATGACCAATGTCATGGTCAGCGCGTTCAATACGCGGCAAGTCAAAAAAGACGAAGCGCCGCGCAACGTGAACGATCTATTGAACCCGCGCTGGAAGGGCAAGCTGACGATGGACAGCCAGTCCTACGTTTGGTTCGGCACCATGCTGCAATATCTCGGTGAGGAAGCCGGCTTGCGTTTCATGAAACAGCTGAACGAGCAGAACATCTCACATCAACGCGGCAGGCGGCTTATGACCCAGTTGGTGGCCGCGGGCGAGTTCGACATGGCAGTGGAAACCAACCTGAACTCCGTGCTGACGCTCGCCAAACAGGGAGCGCCGTTGTCTTTCGCCCCGATTCAGCCGTACTTCTTGAGCCCGAGCCTGGTATTCATGAGCGCCAATGCACCGCATCCCTACAGCGCAGCCTTATTCATTGACTTTCTCCTGTCCGAAGAAGGCCAGAAGATCGTCGTCACCACCAATCGCATGCCGGCCAACAACAAAGTCAAATCCCCCGAGAGCCAGCTCCTCGAAGGCCAGGACGTGCGCACACCCGACATTTTCGATATAGGGAGAAACTACCAGGCGATCGGCAAACGGTATCAGGAAATATTTACCGCAGCGCGATGACAAAACTTGCTTCAAGTCGTTCAAAACGTTCAATCGCTTCACTCGGTTCAACAATTTGAACGAAAATCGGTTGCCATCTTGAAGGAAATTTATTATGTCCACCAAAGCCAGAATCACCCTCGGCCTTCCCGACCATCCTCGCTGCCAGGCCATTATCGACGGCAAAGTCGGTATCGAGGGCTATGAACTGGACGTCGATCCAAACTTTACCAGTTCCGGCGAACGGCACTACAAGTATTTGCACGGCCAATGGGACGTAGGAGAAGTCTCGGCGGCGAGCCTGCTTCGCGCCATCGAAAAGGGCCAGCAACTCCTCGCCATCCCGGTTTTTTTCGAGCGCGGGCCGCGCCAGCGCAACATTTACCATTGCATCGATCACCTGAGGCATCCGTCGGAGCTCAAGGGCAAAAAATTCGGCTGTTTCCGCTACGGCGCCACGGCGGTGGTTTGGGCGCGCGGGTACCTGCTCGATGCACACGACATCAAAACAACGGACATGCAATGGTTCGTTTCGGGCCGCGAAGTCTTTATCGGCCACGAGCTACCCGTGAAAGTACAACGCATCGAGCCGCCGCCCCCCTTCGGCAAAGAAAAGCTCGTGCTTTCCAAAATGCTCAGTGAAGGCGAACTCCACGGCGCAATCGTTCCGGGCGACAATGGCTATGCCGGATTTTTTGGCGGAGGCGAAACGCCAAAGATGATGGCCGCCTATCCTGGCGTAAAACCGCTCTTCGACGACAGTCAGAAAATTATTGACTATGTAAAGAAGACCGGGATCAATCCGATCATGCACGTGCTGTCGATCCGCCGCGAGGTCGCCGAGCGTCATCCTGATTTGCCCGGCAAACTAACGCGCGCTTTTATGGAAGCCCGCGACGTCGCCGCCCAGTACATGCCGGCGGACGAAATCGCCGGATACGTGAAAGAGCGCGAAGTCCTCGGCGAGGACCCTTACGCCTATGTCATGGGCGAGAACGAAAAGCGCACCCTGGCTGCGATGAATCGTTATCAGATCGAGCAGGGCTTGATGAAAACCATGTTGCCGATGGAAGATCTTTTCATCGGACACGTGCGAGGCTGAGGATGGCACGAGCTTTGGTTTTCTTCTTTGTCTTCGCCGTCTTCACCGCACGCGCTGCGGCTGCGTCTTTGGAAGATGGCGCCAAGACCGAGGGCGAAGTGGTTCTTTACAGCTCCCTCAACAACGAACAGATCGTCACGCTCATCGATGCCTTCAAAAAAAAATATCCCTTCATCAAGCCATCCTTCTACCGCGGCACGAGCGAGCGCGTTCTACAGCGCGCCTCGACCGAAGCCAAAGCCGGGCGGTTTGCCGTCGATGTC
>DATIEH010000538.1:0-2558 GCA_035455905.1 Binatia bacterium
CCTGTTCACAGCCACTTGACGGCGCTTGCCCGGCACCAGCATAAAGCGAGCGCAAATACGCGACAAGGTCGTCTTCGAGAAAAACCCAGCGTTTGCCGGGTTTTGCGGCCCGAATCCTTCCCGCGCGGGCTTTTTCGCCCAGGACGGCCGGCGACATATGCAGGAAAGCGGCAGCCGCCTCCAAGTCCAACGTGCGCATGGCTCATTCTTCCTCCCGCTTCGGCAAATTCGCCGCGTTGTAGCGGCGCGCTTTGACGCGAGCTTTTTCGCGGACGTAGGTGGCTAAGACTTTGCCGGTGTGGCGGCTGCGATGGCGGTGGTAGGCATGCGCCGCTTGGCCAAAACGGGCTAACGCTTTGTCGAAGTCGCGCTCGCCGGTCTTGCCCATAAACGAGGTAATCGCGCCCAGGCCGTGCACAAATAAACGCTCGTCGGACGGATCGCGTTGTTTGCGGATGCGTTGCAACGGTTCGTGGGTGCTGTCGAGCCATTCAATGGCTTGCAGGGTTTGCCATAGCGGATGGTCGAGCCAGCGAGTTTGGGTTTGATCGGTGGGTGACGGAATCGCGAGCCGCAACCATTGAGTAGCCGCGTAATCCCACAGGCCGGTCGCGGAGCGCAAGACCTCATTGACGGTGCGGAAGCCGACCTCCGATAACACAGCACGGCGAATTTGGAACTCCAGGCGCCACACCGTCGCTTGGCCATCCCAGCCGCCCGCGTACCACAGCGGCAACAAATAGTCCTTGCCGCTTTTTTGAGTTTCGAGGGTTTTGTTGTACAAACGCGCGGCGATGTCCCCTCCCATGCCGAACGTAAAGCCAGAAAATACTTTTTGTTCGTGGTGTGTGCTGTAGCGGTGTGCGCGCATTACCCAGGCTTCGCGCGGTAAAGCGGAGAGATCGACTTTGGTTGTGAAGTCGACGCATAAATCGATGCGGCTGACTGTGGCGGCTTTGTTTAATTTCCCGAGCCCACCCACCAGCGCGGTCAAGGCTTCGGTACTGGGCATGACGCCAGCGCGGGTCAGTAGTTCGCTGCCGAGCTGGGCATAACAAAAAGGCAGCGTGCTGGAAGGGCGCGACAATTGAAGGTGAAACCAATTGTCTTGCAATACATACGGAAAGCGCCCCTTGCCTCGCCCCAATACTTCAAACGCAAAATCGTTAATCGAAAACACCGCTTGCGCCTGGATATTGACATCCTCGGATTGGGCGGCGAGTTTGAGACGTTCTAATTGTTCCTCAATGGTTTGGTCCAGCACTCCGGCATAGGACAGGTAGAGGCTATCCACCCCGTGCCGTAAAATTTTGGTGCCACTTTCGGATGCCGTGCAATTAGCAGGTGCTGTGTTACTAAGGGGCGCACCACCCTCCGGGTTGCCACCGAGCCGAAGCGCGACTGCTGCGGCGCTGCCGCAGTCAGCCGTGCTCCTCTCGGCGGCTGAGTTAAGGGGTGAGTTTTCCGTTGTGTATTCAGGGTCGTGTTTCATGTCAGGCCTCCTAAAGTTAGGTGGCCCTTAAATTATTCACACTCGGGTCCGAGTAACAGGAAGTGAAAGTGCGCTTTCATTTCCTGTACAGCGCATTGCGTTTCTGAATGATTTTGGTTAATCCCGAGACCGGGTCCGCGCCGGAATCCGGGTACAGTTGTAAATCATCAATCAGCACATCGCCAAGTTGCTCGTAAGTAAAGGCTGCTAGGCTTTTGGCCTCCTCGATCACTTCGATCATAAATCGTAAATCATCAAAAGCGGGGTTCGGTCGGCGTGAACGAGTCCGTGTAATGGCTTTGGCGAGTCGATCGAAGAAACTGCGATCATCCATCATTTGTGCGCCCGCGATTCGTGCAGAAACCGCTTTTGCGCCGAGCACGGCGCGATCAACCATGACTGCATCAAATAGAGCGTCGTCGTCACCTTCGAGAATGCGCGCCATCAAACGATTCATCGGTTGGCTATACATCTGCATGCAGCGAAGATGGCCAAAGAGAGCGATCACGACAGTGATAGCCTCAAACTGTTTTGCCTCGGGGGCCCGATCAAAGGCTTTATCAATCTCGGAATCTTCGACACAGGCTAGAGCTAAATTTTTATGTGGTGCATCCGATGTCAGTATGTTGCGCAGAAAATCTAGCAGCCCTAAAAAATGGAAATACAGGGCGACAACTTCAGCCAAAGAGTAGTCGTAATAAAACGGCCAGTAGCCGCAGCGTTGTATGAGGTCCACATAGTTGTCGGGATTTTCGAGGGCGGCTTGGCGGATGTCGCGCTTTAATCCGCGCAGGGTACGCATCGTTTTGGAGGCGTCGTGCAGTTCTTCGCGGGTGAGTTTTCCGAATTCCTTTTCGGGCATGGTGTACTCCTTTACGTCTTGGAGCTATATTTATGAGTGTTAATCTTTGCGAAATTGGGAAGCCGAGTCCGTAGGGTTAAATGCATACTTCAATCGGTCAGCATTCCATGTTTCTTTAAAATTGATATATCGCGTTTAACTGATGCCTGTAGTGTGGTTTTGAAGTCTCTAACACTTTTTTGAGTGAAGTTATCTATTTGAACT
>DATIEH010000539.1:0-8332 GCA_035455905.1 Binatia bacterium
CAAGGCGCGCCCCTCATCGAGGGAATCGCCTGGTCGGTAATTCCAGCGGTGTTGCTTGTGTCCTTCTTCTCACAAAAAAGCGACGCTGTGGCCGGCGTTTAACGTAATGCACTCGGATGGGAAATTGAGAAGTGAATCCTGGAATAAGCGACGACGTCTGTTGAACGTGGTCGCTCGCCTTATCGCATGGTCAATCGTCACCTTCTTTTTCGCATCCGGCTGGATGGTAACTCATGCCGCGGAGGCGCAAAAGAATCCGCCGCAAGCGACTGAGGGCAAGGAGGCACCTTCTGCGCCCTTAGCAATTCCCCCATCGGAGATTGTCCCTCGCGGTGAACAGACCCTGAGAGCTCTGCAGGAAATCAGGTTCCAGATCGCGGCCGAACCGATGTCGCATTGAATTCGATTCAAAAAGACATTAGCGAGTCTGCAGAAAAATCCGACCGCCGTTGGCAAAGCGTAACTGAGATACTTAGCGGGTTACGCTCCTTGCCGCAGCTGAACGACATGCTGCGGCAGTGGAGCCTCGAACAGAGTCAGCTAGATAGTTGGGACCGGGCATTGGCCAGACGATCGCAGATGCTTGTTGATCAGGAAAAGGAGATCAGTCAAATCTACGATTCCTGGCGAGCGAAACGTGAACAAACGACGGTTCCGGTTGCGCTGCAAAAGATCACGATTCCCCTCGGGTCATTGAAATATTGACTGAGATCGCGCGAAAGCATCCCGCGGTCTTAGGTGATCCGGTGCCGTTGGCTGTGTTCGATCGGTTCGGTGACAGTGCGCTGAATTTCACGCTGCTCTGTTGGTGCTTGGTCGATACATTTTTCATTACTCGGAGCGAGCTGACGATCGCGATCAATACTGCTTTTAAGCAGGCGGGCATTGAAATCCCATTTCCGCAACAAGACGTGCACGTTTACTGGCCCGACGGCGCGCACGCGGCAGGCAAGCAGACTGAGGTGCTAAAGGATACAGCGCAAGGTAAAAGCGCGAAAATTCCAACCTTATGAAGGTTCCAGTCACCGTTGGCCAATTCAAGTTCTTTTTCGTTGCGTGAAACGGTAAGACTGGGCCACAGCTGGGGTGATATCTTCTAAGATAAACAAAACGCAGAGTGCACACGAGTTTTACACTGTGATGCTGTCTCCACCCTTGCTGAAGGGCGGGTAAAACACCGGCCCTTTTTTTGTGACCATTGACTTAAACTTTTCGCTATGAAAATAGGGACAAAGTTTCTTGGCCGTGAGCGCGGGAGGGTGAATGATCAATTGGGTTTGGCTCGGCTCGTCGATGCTGCTTTGTGTGCAATGGATCTTTGTCCATTTTGCCGGTCTTCACCTGCCACCTCACTTTCAAGCATTGACGTCGGGAGTTGCGATCTTCGGGGCGGCATTCGCTTTGTCTTGGGCGGCAGAGCTCTCGCAAAAGGACATTCCGCAAGCTTTGGCCATAGCTCTGTTGGCGCTCATTGCCGTTTTACCCGAGTATGCGGTCGACATGTACTTTGCTTGGACAGCGGGGAAAGATCCCAGCTATGCCGCATTCGCTACTGCCAACATGACCGGCGCAAATCGATTATTGATCGGCGTCGGATGGGCGGCGGTGGTGTTTACGTATTGGTTTACGACCCGCAAAAGAGCCATCCGGCTTGAGCCAGGACACAAGATCGAAATTTTCTACTTGGGACTGGCTACGCTTTACTCGTTTTTGATTCCGCTGAAAGGGCAGCTCGATCTTTCTGATGCCACCGCTTTGATTCTGGTTTTTATTTTTTACATGCGCGCTGCGGCAAAAGCCGATCACGTTGAACCGGAACTCGAGGGTCCGGCGGCAATGATCGAGGGCTGGGGTACGGCTGCGCGCCGGTCGATGACCATAATCTTCTTTCTCCTGTCAGGATTCACGATCTTCATTGCTGCGGAACCCTTTGCTGAAGCACTTCTGGCCACTGGAAGAGAGTATAACATCGAGGAATTTGTTCTGGTTCAGTGGCTGGCGCCCCTGGCATCGGAATCGCCTGAATTCATCGTTGCCATACTGTTCGCTTTGAAAGCGCAGCCGGGTATCAGCATGGGCGCGTTGTTATCATCGAAGGTCAATCAATGGACATTGCTGATTGGTATGATTCCCGTCGCTTACACTATCTCGGCGGGTCAGATTGCGGGCATGCAGATGGATCCGCGGCAAGTCGAGGAGATGTTTTTGACCGCAGCGCAGTCGATCTTTGCTGTCGCGGTCCTGGCGAATTTATCGTTTTCAGTGCTGGAAGCGGTGACGATTTTTGTGCTGTTCTCGACCCAACTGCTATTTCCCGACCCGCAGTTCCGATTTTATTATTCGTTTTTGTACATCATCCTCGCCGTGGGTCTAGTACTGCTTAAAAAGGATGCGCGCGATGGATTGTGCGGTTTGTTCTCGCGCTCCTCTCTAGGATCACACGTAGCTCGGCAAAAGCTGAGGTGATTTGTTCGCTCAGACTGGGTTTCCGGCCGAGATCTCAATGTTTGGCCGCGGCTTTCTCTTCCTTGATGTTTTCGTGGATCAAACGAGGCACTCCTCCGCAGGTAAAGCAACGCGGCGGCTCAAATTTCGTTTCGCCTTCGGGATAGCGCATGAAGCGCCGATAGAAAGGTTTCTCAGTGCCGACGTAGTCATCATAGTAGAATGCGAGTTTGCCGCACTCGCTGCATTGCAGATATTTTGCCATGGTTTCCTTCCGTTGAGATCAAACTGATCCGGGGCGCTAGTTGTTTCTTATTGGGCTAAGAGACTCCCGGCGCCCACGCCCCAGGAGCATAGCTATGAAGCCAGATCGGGTCAACACGGTTAAACTGCTTGCACCGGTTGAGAAATCATGAATTTTATTGCATTGCTAAGGAAATCGCGTAAAGCTCGTCAGCCGAGCTCTTAGAAGTGTAATAGGAGGAAAAATTTTATGGCGATTAAGCTCTTTCAGTCTCAAACATCAATGTTTTGCGAAAAAGTTCGGATCGTGCTGGCGATGAAAAAAGTTCCCTATGACATCGTCGATGTACGAAAGGACGATCGCAAGTCCTTGATCGAATATACCGGCCAGCGAAAAGTTCCGTCCATGGATTACAATGGGGAGTGCGTTATCGATTCGACGGTAATCTCTGCGCGCCTCGAGAAAGACAATCCTAACAATAGTATTTATCCCGAAGGTGCGGCCAATAAGGGCCTGTGCTTGGCGCTGGAAGATTGGTCCGATGAAGTGCTGATCCATGCCAATCACGCGCTGCGGCGCGCGGAAACGCCGGATGCGCGAAAAAAAGCTGAAGCGGAATGGGACGTTCATTTCAACACATTGGATCTGCTTTATTCGGGCAAGAAATTTGTTTTCGAGCGAATGACCATTGCCGATGCGGCGATTTTCTCGCAGCTTCACTATCTCTATACGACCGTAAAATACGAAATTCCGACGAAATATAAAAACGTCCATGGATTCATGGAGAACATGCGTCAAGCACTCCAATTGAAATCACTCGCCGATAGTTTTGAGGCTCATTCCTTGTAAAGGTGTGGTGTGGCGTGTCCAGTGACGTCATTATTCCTCGCCTAGGATCGAGCGACGAAAGCGATGAGGTCCGGGTCCTGCGCTGGCTAAAAAAGCAGGGTGATAAAGTTCATAAAGGCGAAGCCATCGTCGAAGTCGAGACTGACAAGGTCAATGTAGAAGTCGAGGCCCCCGAAGATGGACTGCTGAGTGAAATTTATGCCCAGGAAGGCGAATTCATAAAATTCGGTGCCGTGGTTGCCGCCATAGAAAAGCCGAGTTGAGAGACATCCATCGAGCGTCATCGTATTCACGGATAACTACAGCGCGGAAGTTTGACTGAACGCGTAGGTCAGTCCGCTCTTTACCGATACTCGATTGCGTACACGCCAATTCTTTTCGTGGGATTCCCGCGCGGGATGAGCTTTCGCTCGTCAATAAAAACGATAACCAAGCCGACGAAGCGGGAAAGCTGATGGAAGAGCGCTTCTCGGTTCTTCTGTTGCGAACGGTTCTCGTCGGTTGCCTGCTAGGGGTCAGCGCGACGGTTTATTTTCTGTTTGGCCTCGCCGGTTACGTCCATAGCTTTTGGCTCAATTCGAGCGTCGTTGCCGCATTAGGTTTCAGCGCATTATTTTTTCTCGCGAAATTTTTCACCATTCCAGGGCATACGAATTGGCTTGGCCGCTTCCTCTGGGCAGCGACTTTACTTCTGATCGTTACGCAAATTGCGCTTGGGCTGCTGCCGCCTACCAGTCGTGACGAGCTGACCCATCATCTGGCAATTCCAAAGCTCTACGCCAATGCAGGGCGAATCGTCGAGGTGCCGATTGCGCCCTACGCTTACTATCCCATGCTGCTCGACATGCTCTACACACCCTGGGTTTACTGGGGCTATGATTTTGTTCCAAAATTAATTCACGGTTTGTTCGCGGCGCTTACGGGGCTGTTGCTGTTCGCATACCTGGGTCGTCGGTTAAATACTATTTACGGGCTTCTCGGCTTGTTTCTTTACTTATCGATGCCCGTCGTCGCGCGACTGAGTCACTGGGGCTATATCGACCTCGGAATTACGTTTTATACGACTGCGTCGCTCCTGTGTTTGCTCGCCTGGCGCGAGCAAAGAGATCGGTTATTCTGGCTCAGTTGCGCCGGGGCTTCACTGGGGTTTGCGCTTGCGACCAAGCCCAATGGGTTGCTCGCCGCACTGGTGATCGGCATGCTCTTTCTGCTCGTCATCGTGCGCCGGCCGCGTCGGCGCTGTGCCGAAACCAGCAGAGAAATCGGTTTGTTTCTCGGCCTGATGCTGTTGCCGTTTGTGCCGTGGGTCGTCAAGAACTGGCTCGAGACCGGTAACCCGGTTTTTCCTCTGTTGAACTCATGGTTCGTGTCGAACACGGGGGCGACCACCGCGACCCCAAGTCTCGGCGCGGTTGGCATCCTGCAAAAACGGCATTGGCTCTACGACGAGAGCCTCGCGCAGATTCTCGCTTTGCCGTTGAGAATTTTCTTTTCCGGTCAGGACGATCACCCGCAGTTCTTCGACGGCGTGCTGACGCCGGTCCTCATCGCATTCCTGCCATGGGCGTTCAAGGGTAAGTGGCTGGAGGAGAAAAAGCTCCTCGCTGCATTCGCGGCGATCTTTCTGTTCTACGCGCTATTTCTTGTTGACATGCGCATACGTTACATCCTGTCGATCGTTCCACCTCTCATTACTTTGGCCGTCTACGGTGTTTTCAATATTTATCTGAATATCAAACGCCCCATTTACCTGTTTGCGGTTATTCTGGCGGTGGGCGTTTGGCATGGCACATACGCTTGGCGCTATTTTCGAGAAGCGGCGCCGGTTGGTTTTCTCTCTGGCGCTGAAACCCGGGATGCCTATCTTGATCGGATGTTACCCGAATACAGCGCGTTCCAATATATCAATCACTCGACGCCGCCGAGTGCGCGAATTTATCTTCTCTTTGTTGGCCGGAGGGCGTATTATTGCGATCGGAACTATTTTCATGACGGCGGTGATCTGCCGTGGTATCTACTCACTGCCATAACCCGAGCTCAAAATGCCGATCAGATCGTTCGAGTCATGAGGGAAAAAAACATTACGCACCTGATCGCGCGTGAGGATCTGCTCGCCACTTTTTTGGCGCACAACCTGAGCCCGAGGCAAGCGGCCGTGTGGAACCAATTCGTCCAGAACCGGCTCACGTTGATGTTTCGGGACCGCGGCCATGCGGTCTATCAACTCCATGGCTAGCCATTGCGCCATCTCCATCATTATTCCGGTATATAACGAAGCTGAGGTTTTGCCGGAACTGCTCGACAGAGTGCATGCGCTCAATCTTGGGCAGACGGAAGTGATTGTTGTCGATGATGGCTCGACGGACGGTAGCGCCGAAACGGCGCTCAATTCCGGCGCGAGCGTTGTGCGCCATCCTTATAACATCGGCAACGGTGCCGCCGTGAAGAGCGGGATTCGCGCAGCGCGCGGACAGTTGCTTGTCCTGATGGATGGCGACGGGCAGCACAAACCAGAAGATATTCCCAAGCTGCTCAAGGAATCCGGCGAGTATCACATGATTATTGGCGCTCGCAGCAAAGGCTCTAAGCTGAGATTTCACCGCTATGCGGCGAATCTGCTCTATAACTTGCTTGCCTCCTACGTCACCAAATTTAAAGTCCAGGATCTCACCTCCGGATTTCGCGTCTTGTCGCGGCACCACGCGCTCAGTTTCCTTGATCTTCTGCCCAACACGTTCTCATATCCGACGACTTTGACCCTGGCGTTTCTCCGCTCCGGGTTTACCGTCAAATATGTACCGATTCAGAGTCTGTACCGTGCTGGCACCAGCAAAATCAGCCTGCTCACCGATGGCGTCCGTTTTTTGCTGATCATCACCAAGATCGCGACGTTATTTTCGCCGTTTCGCGTGTTCTTGCCGGTGAGCGTGTTTTTTTTCGTAGCGGGTCTGGGCAACTATGCCTATACCTATTTTACCCAGAATCGCTTCACCAATATGTCAGTGTTCGCGCTGACCACCTCGGTGATTATTTTCATGCTCGGCTTGATCTCAGAGCAGATCGCCTTGCTCCGCATGGAGCGACGTGGACATGCCGTCGAGTTTCGCGCCGAAATCGATCGTTAGCGCCCATCTTTCTTATGACCGTAGCCCGCGAAGACGTACGACGTTTTTACGATGAGGTGTACCATCGCCGTGGGCGTGAATTGTCGCGCGTGCCGGGTCATCTCCGGCGTTTGGCGCGCCGCTTGGGGCCGTGGCAAGGGCAAAAAGTTTTGGACATCGCTTGCGGCCGAGGCGAGTGGTTGCGCTGCGTAAGCGCGCTCGGCGCTGTGAGCGCGGGCATCGATATTTCCGCAGTAGCGCTGGACACGTGCAGAGAATACTTGCCCAGGGCCGAGCTTTTTTGCGCCGCGGCCGAGCAGCTCCCGCTCGACAATCAGCAGTTTGACTTTGTTTCCTGCCTCGGCGCGCTGGAACATTTTCCAGATCCCGGAGCGGCTCTCCTCGAAATGGCGCGCGTCGCCAAGCCAAGCGCGCTGTTTTTGCTTTTGGTGCCCAATGCTGGTTTTTTACCGCGGCGCTTAGGGCTCTACTCCGGCACGCATCAGGCAAAGGTTCGGGAAGATGTTCGCTCGCTGCAGGACTGGCAGCAACTTTTTGAGTCTGCCGGGCTTAGAATTATCTATCGTTGGCGTGACTTGCACGTGGTCTCGTCAGCCTGGATTTTTCTTGGGCCGTGGTATCACTGGCCGCTGCGAGCGGCGCAAGCACTGGCGCTGCCGTTTTGGCCGCTCGCCTGGCAATATCAGGTTTATCATCTGGGTAAACTCAAATCCTAGTTTCTTGTCAGATGGACATCCTGGTCGTCACGTGGAATTATCCGCCGCGCCGCGGCGGCATCGAAAATCTCATCGGTAATCTTTGTCGCGAGCTTGGAAAGAAGCATTCCGTGAAAGTCATTACGACATATTCGCGAGTGAGCAGTTTTTCTGAAGTCGATGTTTTCCGCGCGCCGCTGCCCGGGTTATTCAGCTTTGCTCTTTATGCGCTTTGGCGCGGAACGATTCTGTTAGCTCGCAACAGCGGAATCACTGTCGTGTTCGGCGGCAGTGTTTTGGCCGCGCCGCTGGTGCTGCTTCTCGCTCGCGTGTTCGGCAGGCGCGCCGTCGTGCAAGCACACGGGTTGGATATAATCTATCGAAGTTTTTTTTATCGTCAGATTTGTGTTCGGTGGTTGCAACATTGCGATTACGTCGTCGCCAACAGCGGTTACACCGCTGGATTGGCGCAAGCGAGGGGCATTCCGCAGGAGCGGCTCGCGATCATTCCACCAGGGGTCGACCTGGCTCATTTCACCGCGTCGGCGGATGTGGATGCGATCAAACGGAGCTTTGGCGTAGCAGGCCGAAGAATTATTCTCTTCGTCGGCCGCTTGGCAAGACGAAAAGGCGTGAAGGAATTTATTGAAAATTCATTGGTTCAAATCGCTCGAGAAATACCCGAAGTCTGTTTTTTAGTCGTTGGCGACCATCCGGCCGCATCGCTGGTGCATTCCGAAAATATGGTTAGCGAAATTGAAGCGGCCATTACTAAATTAAAAATTACGGAGCACGTGCGTTTACTCGGTTCGCTCAGTGACGGTGACGTGACTAAGCTGTACCAGATCGCCGACGTGATTGTGTTGCCGGTGTTGGATGTCGAAGACGACGTGGAGGGATTTGGCATCGTTGCGTTGGAAGCTGCGGCCTCGGGCAAACCTGTGGTGGCGACGCGCGTCGGCGGCATTCCAGAC
>DATIEH010000540.1:0-6189 GCA_035455905.1 Binatia bacterium
GCGGGTGGCGCAACCAGGAGGAGCGCGAGTAACCCTGCCGAAAATGTTCTTGCAATATGTTTTCCCATGGCGATGCTCCTCAACCCGCTACAAGTTAGACGACCGTCGGCCCTATCGGTTAACAAATGGCCGTCGGCAACCGCCATGCCAGACGTAACCGCGTGAGATTCTATGGATTTTAGTAGGTGCGAACTGGAAAAAATTTCGCTGGCGAAGAAGATATTACTCTTTTGAGTACAAGGCGAGCTTGGCGTTTAAAGTCTTTGGCGTGATTCCCAGAAGCTGAGCAGCTTGGGTTTTATTGCCACCGGTGGCGCCAAGAGCTCGTTCGATGGCCTGACGTTCGGCTTCCGCGAGGGACAACGGCGCAAGCTCGGACTGTTCCGCCACAGGCGTGGTCAAACAATACTGCTGAAAGTCTTTGGCCGTTAGATGGCTGCCGGTCGCCAAAACGGTAACGCGCTCCATGGCATTACGGAGCTCACGTACATTACCGGGCCAGGTATGGGCTCGGAGCGCTGGCGCAAAATCGTTATCCAAGGGCAGGGTTGAACGGCTGTATTTTTTCGCGAATGATTCCAAGAAATAGCCAGCCAGCAGCTCGATATCTTCACCGCGGTCGCGCAGCGGCGGCAACTCAAGGTGGAACACGTTAAGGCGATAAAACAGGTCCTGACGCAGCTTGCCGTCTTTCACCGCGGCCGCCGGTTGGCGGTTGGTCGCCGCGATCACTCGAACCGACACAGGAATATTCTTATTGCCGCCGATGCGGCGTATTTGATTTTCCTCGAGCACGCGCAAAAATTTCGGCTGGATTTCCAGCGCCATCTCGGTAATCTCATCCAGAAAAAGCGTGCCGCCATCGGCTTGCTCGAAGCAACCCACGTGGCGATCCACAGCGCTTGTGAACGCGCCTTTTTCGTGACCGAACAGCTCGCTTTCCATCAATGTGGGCGAGATCGCCGCACAGTTGAGCGCAAGAAAGTTTCCCTCCCGGTGCGACGACAAGTCATGCAGCGTTTGCGCCACCAGTTCCTTGCCGGTGCCGCTCTCGCCGCTCACTAGCACCGCGGCGTCCGTGGGCGCGATCTGACCGATCTGCTGATACAGCCGCCGCATCGGTGGAGATTTTCCGATCAGAGCTCCGTAGGATCCGAGCGGCGACTCCAATCGTTCACGGAGCGCGCCCGCCTCCCGGGCCAGTGATACCTGCTTTAAACCCTTTTCCAGAACATCGCGCAGCCGCTTGGGCTCGAGCGGCTTGGGCAGATAATCGTAAGCGCCGAGCTTGATCGCCTGCACGGCAGAGTCGATGGTCGCTTGCCCGGTGACAAAAACGATCGCGATCTGCCGCACCCGCTCGCCGAGCGCAGTCACAAACTCCAATCCGTTCATGCCCGGCATCATCAGGTCGGTCACGATCGCGCGAGGTAGCTCATCATTGCAAATTTTCAGAGCCGATTTGCCATCGGCCGCTTCGATGGGTTGATACCCCCAATCATCGACGAGAACAGCCAGGCCGGCGCGCGTCGCGCCGTCGTCATCGACGATCAAAACAGTCGGTCGCGGGCGCGCCACTAGTGAATCGACTCCATTGGCAAGGAGATACGAAAAGTCGCGCCGCTCCCATGGTTATTACGGTCTTCGTAACTGAGAGAACCACCGTGGGCTTCGACGATGAGTTGGCTCAGCGGTAAGCCGATCCCGCTGCCGCCCGCTTTGCTGGTTTTGCCGAACTCGAAAATTTCCGAGCGCCGCTCCGGCGGCACGCCGGGACCGTGATCGCTGATATCGACGATCAATTGATCACCGTTTGCTTTGGTCGCGACGTCAATCTCGCCCCCGTTCGGTTGCGCTTCCATCGCGTTGCGCAGGAGGTTATCGAAGGTTTGCCGGAGGCGGGTCGCATCGCCTTGAATCGGCCATGGTCCGGTAGGCGGCTCGGCTGCCAGATTGATCTTTTTGGCAGCACAATCGGATCTGACGCTTTCCAGGCTCATGGCCAAGACTTCGGCCAGATCCACCGGCTTTTTTTCCATCGTGACCGGCGCCGAGTAGTCGGTAAAATCGCGCACCAATCGATCGACTTGACGAAGGCTCGAATCAAGCGCCGTGATAGACCGCAGCGATTGCGCGCCCTCGCCCTCGTCGGCGGCAAGCTTACTGCGCAATACCTCCAAATGAATCGCCAAAGCGTTCAACGGCGTCTTCACTTCGTGGGCAAGCGTGCGGGCCGCAATGGCTAAGCGCTGGACTGGCGCGGGTACGCCGACATTTTTCCTTTGTTTCATGACTAAACGATCGATCAGATCCAAGCTCGCGCCGACCTCGTCACGACTCGCATATTGAGGCCGGTGCGCGTAGGTTCCCGCTTCAGCCTGGCGCAAGGTATCGCTGATCAAGCGAAACCGGCGGGTATACAACGCTGTCGTTAGAAAAGCACTGACCAACGCAACGCCGCCGCCGAGCACAAACAGCAAAATTACCTGATGCCAAAGTCCCGACAATAGGCCCACCCAGTCCGCGGGGTTAATCCACAGTCTCAAGCCGCCCGGACCGCGCACGCCCGACGGCATTTGCAACGGCACCCAAACATCGTAATAGTCGATGGTTCCCTGGCGCTTCGCATTGATAATAGGCTCACGGTTACGCAATTTTTCCATCACGCTATCTGCGGCTGGAGGCTTATTTTTCTCCCCCTCGACCGAGCTATACAGCAAACGCCCCTCACCGTTGACGACCCACATCGCTTCGATGCTGGCGCTGCGATCGACAAATGCCTGCATTAACCCGGTTACTTCCGCATGACGCGGCGGCGCGTAACGGGTTGTGGTGGTTGTCGACCTTGCCGGGCTTCGACCGGG
Organism: Binatia bacterium; assembly: GCA_035455905.1. GTDB lineage: Bacteria > Desulfobacterota > Binatia > UBA9968 > UBA9968 > DP-20. The sequence continues at coordinate 2,865 of DATIEH010000540.1, forward strand.
CAGGAGATTGCCGAGAAAATCCCAAAAAGAGGACTGCGTCCTTTGTTCCTGGCGCGACTCCACGACCACCGAGCGTTCTCGCAGGCTGTCGGCGAGTGCGATTTCGACCTGCCGAGCCATTAGCAGCGCGGTTTGAAGCGTTGTTTCAGTCGTGAGGCGCTGGTTAATCCACCAGATGCCGGTGCCGAATATACCGAATATCACAATCACGGTGCCGAAGAAGACGATCACCTGCTGCTGGCGAAGACTCATGCTGGGCGCTAGAATACCAGATCGGCCAACTAGCGGGAAGCTAGGTTCTTGCGCAAAATCGCCGGCTTGCGTGCTCACATCCTTTATTGCATAGTGAATTGGATGCTAACCGACAGTTTTAAAAGACCACTAAAGGATTTACGCATCTCGGTGACCGACCGGTGTAATTTCCGCTGCACCTACTGTATGCCCCTCGATCACTATGAATGGATCAATAAGAAAGAAATCCTTACTTTCGAGGAAATTTCACGCTTGGCCAGGCTTGCGGTTGAGCTCGGTGTCGAGAAGATCCGTCTAACCGGCGGTGAACCGTTGGTGCGTCAGGATTTGCCGAGTTTGGTTGAAAACCTCGCTTCAATTCAAGGCTTGAAAGACCTTTGTCTAACCACCAATGGCGCTCTCTTGGCCGAGCGGGTCAACGCCCTGAAGAGCGCCGGGCTGCGGCGAGTGAATATCAGCGTCGATACGCTGGATGCCGAAAGATTTACAAGCATGACTAAACGCGGTGATCTCGACAAAGTTCTCGAAGGAATCTTTGCTGCTAAGGAAGCGGGACTCGCGCCGATCAAGCTCAACGCCGTAGTCGAACGCGGCGTCAACGAGGACGATATTATTTCGCTCGTGGAATTTGCCCGCCAGCACGGTTTTGGTATGCGCTTCATCGAATACATGGACGTCGGCAACTCCAACCATTGGACATCGGCGAAGCTGGTGGCGAAAAAAGACATTATCGAAAAGATCAACGCGCAGTATCCGTTGAGGAAGGTCGGGCGCGACCAGGGGAGCGCGCCCGCCGTGGATTACGAGTTCATCGATGGGGCAGGCGATATTGGTGTCATCGCGTCGGTAACGGAACCTTTCTGTGGCAGTTGCACCCGACTTCGTCTCACTGCCGACGGGAAACTGGTGACTTGTCTTTTTTCCCAGCGAGGACAGGACGTCAAAGCTTTGCTGCGCGGTGGTGCAAATGACGACGAGCTGCGCGCTTTCCTGAGTTCCATTTGGCAGAAGCGGAGCGATCGATATTCGATGGATCGCCTCGAGGCGCTGAACTCCGCCAACTACGATCCCGCCAGTCATCGTAAGATCGAGATGATTTCACTCGGTGGGTGAGCCCTGCTGTCATTCCTTGGGCAGCAATCCGCGTTTTTCTAAGTCGGCGCGCGCTTCCGGACTCAATCTCTCCAGCGGCACAAAGCCACGATCCTGGTAAGCTCGCGCGCAACTATCGACAAAACTTTCCGTAAAAAGCTGTCCAAAACCATAGCTCGACCCGCTGCAATCAGCGGTTGCGCCGGTCTGCGGCTGGATCATTTTCACGGTTTGGCTCGTGCAAGCAGAAAGCGCCAGCAAAAATCCGGCGAACACAATCATGTGATCGCGGCACCTACCGATTTTCATTTATCTCACCTCCTCAGATCTACCTTCTCCTGAATGCTTATTAGCACGTAAGCTCATCCTCTCGTACTTCACGCTTTTAAGAAAATTGTTCTTCCGAGACCAGCGATAAATATTTCTTCGTTGCTCAGTCCAATCGCTTAAAGTATTTAAAAGTAGACTGAACGGGAGAACGCTCATGTTACTAAAAGCCAAAATCGCTCTGGTCACCGGCTCAACGCACAATATCGGCCTGGCGATCGCGCGCGCGTTCGCGCGTGAAGGCGCCAAAGTCATCGTTCATTCGCGACATGAGGCCGACGCGAAACAGATCGCCACTGAATTATCCGGCGACTATTTCACCGCCGACATGGCCGATCCGGGGCAAATCGGCGCTTTGTTCGAGCATATTGGGCGACGTCACGGCCGCCTGGATCTCCTGGTGAACAGTGTCGCTCATTCGACCAAGGGCGGCGTGCTTGACACCACCTTCGAGGAATGGCGCCATCTATTGGCGATAAACTTGACCGGGTATTTTCTGTGTATTCAGCACGCCGGCAAAATGATGCTGGCGCAAGGGCAGGGCAGCATTATCAATATCTCGGCCGGTTCCGGAGAACGATCGAGTCCGGGCGGAGCCGCATATTCCGTCTCCAAAGGCGCGATCAATGCCCTGACCAAACAGGCTGCCGCCGATCTCGCGCCGACAATTCGTGTGAATGGGATAATTTCTGGACTGGTCGGTACTCCACTGGGACAAAAAGAGATGGGCAATCGCAAGCCGGAGTACGATTTTATTCCGCTGAAGCGCATCGGCCGCCCCGAGGACGTTGCTGAAGCGGCGGTATTTCTTGCTTCCGATAGAGCGAGCTACATCACGAATACGATTTTGCCCGTGGACGGCGGCCGGCTGAATTCGATGAATAGCGGCAGCGCGAGATGAGCGCCTGACTGCGCGCTCCCGCGGCAAAGTTACTGACAAACGGGCCTGTGCTTTACGTCAGCTGTAGGAGTTCGATGATTTTAGCAGCTCGCTGAATTTCGCGAGCTGACTGCCTTCGAGATCGGAGACCACCCAGAAGTTCATCCCGGAACCGGTCCAGCGAATCACGTTATAGCCCTGTTGGCTCTTTGTCGTTTGAGCGAGTTGTCGACCATCGCTTGCGGGCCAAACAAACACGTTGATGATATGTTTGTCGTGCCTATAGATCAGCGCCGCAACAGGCCTGTTATTCAAATAATCGAGGCGCCCGCCGATCAAAGGAAAGCCTTCGTTTGCCGGATCAGCCACCGGCGGCGAAAAATCTAGCTTGCCATTGAACCACGGTTTCACCGTATGTTCGTCTGTCGAAGGCACGTCGGCCAGGTGATTGGGCATCAATGAGCGAATGTGACTGGCAACCACTTCTTGGGTCAAAAGCTCGTCCGACGACGGTCCGGCAAAATAGGGCACAATCATCAAGACGACCAGCGCCGCGAGCGCCAAGGGCGCTGCCATTTTAAACCACGATCCGGAAAACCACCCCGCCGGCGCTTCGGCTTTGGCAGCTTGGCGGAGCGAGCCCTGAATCCGTTTTTCCAGTTGCTGAGGGGCTTTGAAGTAAAGCGATTCTGTTTTAAGGCTCTGGCGAATCATTTGGCGATCACCGTAATCCTGCGCACAGGCCGCGCAGCCGTGCAGATGTTCTTCGATCTC
>DATIEH010000541.1:0-14320 GCA_035455905.1 Binatia bacterium
TATAGCTCGGGAGGGGCAAATCAATCCTGAAATACTCCCTCGCATGGGGCGCGCGCTAGCACATCGTGGTCCCGATGACGGCAATGAAAGGATCGCAGTCTCAGATGCGGGTTGCGTTGCTTTGGGGCACAAACGGCTGAGCATCATCGATCTTTCTGCCGCCGGGCGACAACCGATGGCGAACGAGGACGAGTCCGTCTGGCTGACACTCAACGGTGAAATCTACAATTATCAGGAACTTCGACAAGAGCTAGAAACCAAAGGGCACCGGTTTCGATCCCATTCGGACAGCGAAGTGGTCGTGCATCTCTATGAAGAGAGCGGAGCCAAATGCCTGGCCAAGCTCAAGGGCATGTTCGCTTTCGCTTTGTGGGACAGCAAAGACCAATCATTGCTGTTGGCCCGCGATCGCATCGGTAAAAAGCCCCTGCACTACTGTCTCACAGGGGACGGTCTCATCTTCGCCTCAGAGATAAAAGCTCTTTTGCAGCATCCTTCCGTGGGCCGAGATTTGAATCTCAAAGCGCTCAGTAAATATCTCAGCTATGAATATGTTCCCGCTCCCGACACGATCTTTCGCTCGATTAAAAAGTTGGAACCCGGCCACTACCTGGTTTACCGCGATCATCACAGCCGCATCGCGCGTTACTGGGATGTTCCCCTACGGAACAATCAGGCACCCGATCAGAGCGAAGAGGACTGCACCGAAGAATTGAGGGCAATGTTGGATGTCAGCGTGCGGCGCAGATTGGTCGCGGACGTGCCGGTGGGACTGTTCGTCAGTGGTGGTCTCGACTCCGGTATTGTCGCTGCGGTTGCGGCTAAAGCAAAAAGCGAACTGGATTGTTTTTCTATCGGCTTCGATGAGCCTAGCTTCGATGAAAGCGTCTACTCGAAAACAATCGCCGCAAGTCTGGGGATTCGCCATCATCTTAAAATGTTTACTGGCCGGGATATGCTGCAGCTGCTGGAACAGCTGCCGCGCCTGCTCGACGAGCCGCTCGCCGATCCTTCAGTCTTTCCGCTCTATCTGCTTTCTAAGTTTGCCGCGGGACACTTGAAGGTCGTACTCAGCGGCGACGGCGGTGATGAGCTTTTTGCCGGCTATCAAACCTTCCAGGCCGACAAGCTGATGCGCTATTACAGCGCCTTGCCGGGGTTCGTCAAAAATTCGATCCGAACGATCTCGCAGCACTTGCCGGTTTCACACGATTATCTAAGCGCGGACTACAAGATCAAGCAATTTTTGAAGGCTGACGGTGTCGCGCCGGAAATCCGCTTTTTTTTGTGGCGCGGCGCCTTTTCACCGCTGGACCAACACGCCCTCCTCACCCCGGATATTCGCGCCAAGCTCGGCGATTATGATACCTATGAGGACATTGATCGTTACATTGATGAAAGCGGACTGGGAAGTGGGGTTGAGCGCCTGCTGTATCTTTGCATGAAACTGTATCTTCAGGATAATAATCTCGTGACGGTGGACCGCGCCAGCATGGCGAACGGCTTGGAGGTTCGCTGCCCGCTGCTCGACCAGGACATTGTCGAATTCGTTTCGCGCTTACCTGTAAAATACAAGCTCAAAGGTTTTCGAGCGAAATATCTGCTCAAAAAGGCCGCGCAAGGCTTGCTGCCTGAAACTATCATTCATCGACAGAAAAAAGGGTTTGGCATTCCTCTGGCCAAATGGCTCGGCAGGGATCTCAAAGATTTTATGCTCGACCATTTGAACGAGGCGAGAATCAGAAGCCAGGGAATTTTCGATTACCCTTACATCAAAGGGCTCATGGATGAACAACTTGCCAAAACAAAAGACCATCGTGAGCTGTTATGGACTCTCATCGTTTTTCAGAGTTGGTATGAAGAATACATCCACAACGCAAACCGTCCGGACAGCTGCTGCCGTTGACCTCTCCAGCAGCAATGCCACATGGATGCGCGATATCGCCATTCTTGGTGGATTCTGTTTTATCCTCCTGTTCTTCGGATTAAGCGAGTTGCCGTTTTACACGCGCGGCGAACCGCGTGAAGGCCTGGTGGTCTGGGAGATGTATTCGTCGGGAAACTGGATTCTCCCCGCCGTCAACGGCGATTACATCCCATTCAAACCGCCTCTATTCCATTGGCTCGCTTTGCTTATGAGCCATCTTTTTGGTCGAGTCGACGAATTTACACTCCGTTTACCTTCGGCACTGCTGGCCGCGACGGGTGTGCTCGTGACCTACCGAGTTGCTGCGCGGCTGTGGGGACAAAATGCCGGCATCGTAGCCGGGATCGTTCTGGTAACTTGTTCCGAATGGTGGCATGCGGGGACCGAAACTCAAGTGGACATGACGCTGGCATTTTTTGTTACTGCGGCATGCTGGTATTTTGATTTTCTCTACCATGAGCGCGATTTTGGCTTGCTGAAGGCTCTCGGGCTTCCTTTGCTTTTGGCGTTGGCCACTCTCGCCAAAGGACCGGTCGGATTGGTCCTGCCCGGCTTTATTTTTTTTGTTTATCTTTGCTTTCGGCGCGATTTCGGATTTCTCCAGAAGCTTCATCCTTTTTTGGGCGGCTTAGTTTTTCTCGTAACCGCAGGATCGTGGTATGCTGCTGCGCTTTGGCGAGGTGGGCCGGCCTTTTTCCTCCGGCAAATCGTCGATGAAAATCTCAGGACCGCGACCGGTAGCTATGGACACTACCAGCCAATCTATTATTACCTACTGGTTTTCTTGGAAAATTCTCTGCCCTGGAGCTTTTTCATTCCTGCGATAGCAGTGTTTATTTACCATCGGCGACGCCGACTTGAAGAAGAGCGTTTACTCTTTCATCTCGTTTGGCTGTTCTCTGTTCTGATTTTCTTTAGCGCTTCACTTGGCAAGCGAGGCGTTTACATCTTACCGGTCTATCCGGCCGTCGCGCTGCTTTGTGGCGCCTGGTGGCAGCGACTTGGGGAAAATACCTCGCGTGATGCCTCCGTGGCACGATGGCTTACGTATGCCTTTGCGGCGGTTTCTATAGCGGCAACATGCGGACTTGCATCTTACTATGCGGCGCAAAATGGCTTAATCGATCCCGCGCCTCTTGTTTTTTTGACAAGATCAAACAAAGTCGCATGGGCCCTGGCGCTACTCTCCGGAACGCCAGCATTGACCGGGGTCTGCTTGGTACTGCTGCTAGCCGCTGTCAGTGCTCTGGCCTGGGCGCTCTTCAGGCGAAGTTGGCTTTTTACTTTCGCTGCAATTTCTCTGACGAGCCTTGTCGTCAGCACGATCATCAAGAATACTTTTTTTCCATCGATCGCATCCGAGCTCACGCTGAAACCGTTCATGATCCGCGTCAATCAAATAAGCAGCAACCAGCCGCTGGTGTTTTATCGTGACGCTGATTATGGCGCCATGTTTTATGCACGTCGACATATTCCCGCCTATGCAGCGGAAGCTGGGAAATTAAAAGCGCCATTCCTTCTCCTGATGTGGGAGGACGATTTGGCCGAGTTAGGAGCGCGACCCGATCTCAAAAAGCTCGATGTCAGTGAAGGACTTGGTCCAGCAGGAAGACATCGGCTGACGTTGGTACAGTATCAGCCGACGGCATCGATATCCGAGCCGTTACAGGTTCGCTGTCCACGGCACGGATCAGCGATCAATGCGGGGAATGAATGCCAGAGCAGCGATGAAGCGGATTGACGATCAATCGGCGCGCCGAGCTTAATGAGCGTCGATCATAGTTCTATCGACTGATCAGGCCATCGATCGAAAGCGCGCCGGCACCGCCGACCAACACCGCCAGTGTCATGAGCAATAACGCCAACGTATATTCGATGCCGCTTCCCCGGCCGTGTCTTTGCGCGAGAAAGAAACCGTTGCTCCAGTGGCCCAAACAAAGCGCGCTGGCGATAAAACCCGCCAGGAAGAAGGCCGCTGGTCTCACCAGAAACCCGAGGGTCATAGACACTGCGCCGAAAACTTCTGAGAAGAGTCCAAAAACCCCGAGGGCGAATGGTACGCGATATTTCTGTTGCCAATTTGTCAGTTGGTCTTTCCATCCTTTGCCGCCGTGCCAACCCAATGCCTGTTGGGAGCTATGAGCGAAAAACGTCAATGCTAACCCGAACCGCAGAAATACATACGAGAATGAACCGTCGGTTTGAAAAATCCAGTCCACCGTGTTCCTCCAAAGTCGCTATTAACGTTTTGCAATCGAGCAATGAAATTTGTTCGCTGACAAAACAATCACGTTGTCTGCTTTGCGGGCGACCATAGCAGAACTCGCAGCGTCAACGCAAAGCCCTGAATGTGTTAAACACTTGACGTGCTCGTTGAGCGAGTCCATTCTCGGATGCAATATCTAGATTCAGCCAATTTCAAAGGCGCCAGCCGTTTGGAGAGGTCTTATGCAGATCATCGATGCCGATGGACATATCAACGATCATGCCTGCGGCGAGGAAATTGCCGCATACATGCCAAAGGGAAATCAATTGGCAAAGGTATTCCCGGAATTCGATCATCTTCATTTTCGCTACCTGAAACAGAATCGCCGTCCCACCGGGAATCCGTCAGCGGATGATTGGAACCGGTTTCTCGATAAGACCGAAATCGCATGGGCCGTGCTCTATCCGACTGCTGGCCTCGCGGTCGGAAGAATTATGGCGCCTGAATGGGCCGTTCTCGCTTGCAAGGCGTATAACACCTGGCTTTATGAAAAATTCTTGAACCGTAATCCGCGTCTCAGGGGTGTCGCGCTGCTGCCGTTTCAGGATATCGAAGAAGCCGTTCTCGAGTTGCGCCGAGCGGTCACGGAACTAGGTATGGTCGGCGGCATGTTGCCCTCAAACGGCGAAGCGATTCAAGGTCACTTTGGCAACAAGATCTACTGGCCGCTTTACGAACAAGCGCAAAAACTCGGTTGTGCTCTCGCCGTTCACGTCGGCTGCCTTCATCACCTCGGCCTGGATTCGTTTGCCACCTACTATCCGGCACATGCCCTGGGGCATCCGTTCAGCTTGATGATTCAGGCAGCGGGAATGCTGGCGCACGGCGTCTTCGAGCGATTTTCTAAATTGCGTGTCGCCTTTCTCGAAGGCGGCGCCACATGGGTACCGTTCATGATGGATCGACTGGATCGCTCGTATCATGAAGGTCACAAGCAACTGAGCCTCGATGGTGAGCTACTTGGCGGCCCCAAAAACGGCGAGAAGGCGAGTGAGTATTTTAAAGCGCAACTTCACGGCGGTAGAATTTTCGTTGGCTTTGATTGTGATGATGATGGGTTGGGCACCGCAGTCGCCAAAGGAGGACGCCAGTCATTTCTGTTCGGCAGTGACTATCCTCACGAGATCTTCGACGCCGCCAAATGCCGGCAGGAAATCGACGAGCTACTTGGGCGAGACGATCTCACGGAAGCGGATAAGTCGGCCGTTCTCGGCGCCAACGCTATGCGGTTTTATCAGCCCGGATTATGAATCTTTGTCGAATATGCGATGAAATAATTGCTACGAAATAAGCCGCGGGAAACCGTCATCCGGCTCCTTCGACGAAGGCTTCTTCCCGGGTTTTACTAAATGACGGAATGAGTACGCTGCATAACGCCAGCACCGCGATCACCAACAACGTGGCACTGATAGGACGCTGCAAAAATACCCAAGGATTGCCGCGCGAGAGCAGCATCGCCCGGCGCAGGTATTCTTCCATCAGTGGACCGAGGATAAACGCGAGCAGCATCGGGGCGGCTTCACACCCGAGCTTTGCGAAGATGTATCCGAGCACACCGAAGAGACCCATCAGGTAAATATCGAATTCGGCGTTTTTGAGACTAAATACTCCAATCGCGCAGAAAACCAAGATCCCCGGGTACAAAAACTGATAAGGGATCATGATCATACGCACCCACATACCGATGAGCGGCAAATTGAGGATGATCAGCATCAGGTTGCCGATCCACATCGACACGACGATGCCCCAGAACAAAGCCGGCTGCTCGGAAATAACCGAAGGTCCCGGCTGGATGCCATGAATAATCATCGCCCCGACCATCAACGCGCTGACTGGATTGGATGGAATGCCCAAGGTCAGCATTGGGATAAATGAAGTCTGAGCGCCTGCGTTATTTGCCGATTCGGGAGCAGCAACGCCTTCGATCATGCCCTTGCCGAACTGAGAACCGTTCTTGGAGACCTTCTTTTCAATCGAGTACGCCGCGAATGAACCGAGAATAGAGCCGCTACCGGGCAATATGCCCAGAACGGAACCAATCGCTGTCCCACGTAAGATCGAGGGCATCATTCTGCGCCAGTCTTCTTTGGTAGGCCAGAGACTGGTGATCTTCGAAATCACCACCGAGCGGTCTTCCTCGTTCTCCAGGTTTCGAATGATCTCTCCCAAACCGAACATTCCCATGGCGACGGTTACGAAGCCGATGCCGTCGGCAAGCTCGAAGATGCCAAAGGTATAACGCTGTGTTCCCGACGTAACGTCGGTCCCAATCAGACCGAGGAGAAGCCCGAGAACTACCATTCCAATCGCGTGCAGCAGCGATCCCTGGGCTAGAACAATGGAAGCCGCTAAGCCCATGACCATCAGCGAGAAATATTCCGCAGGCCCGAACTTGAGCGCCATGTTGGCCATGGGCGGGCCAAACGCGGCAATCAATAGCGTCGCTACAGTTCCCGCAAAGAACGACCCTATCGCCGATGCCGCGAGGGCCGCGCCAGCTCGTCCCTTCCTGGCCATCTGATAACCATCCAGCGTTGTCACGACAGACGCCGCTTCGCCTGGAAGATTCACCAAAATCGATGTTGTCGATCCGCCATATTGGGAGCCGTAATAGATACCGGCGAGCATGATAAGAGCGGATACCGGTGGCAATACGAACGTGACCGGTAGCAACATAGCGATCGTCGCCGTCGGGCCGAGCCCCGGTAGCACGCCGATCGCCGTGCCGAGAAAAACCCCAACAAAGCAGTAGAAAAGATTGGCGAGACTCGCTGAAGTTTGGAGTCCGAGCCACAAGTTGCCGATTAGATCCATCCGGAACTCTCGTTTGTCAGCCGCCCAACCATGGACCGAGCACCGGAAGCGGAATTCCTAAACCTTCGAGAAACACCAGAACACAAAATACGGTCAGTCCAACCGCCATGATGAGCGTCGGTCCCCAGCGAAATCTCGTGCTTGCGTAGGCACTGATGATGACCAGTATCGGTAGCGCCAGAGCGACTCCGAGTCCGCGCACCAAAAACGCGAACAAAAAAATCGCTGCACTCACAAGCAGGAGTCCCTGTATGGCGAACCGTCCAATAGGAGCGCCAACGGCGATAAAAGACCGAATCACGGAAATCGCGCCAATGACGACAAGCAAGCCGCCCAGGATTGTGGGAAAATAAGCAGGCCCCATCCTGAACGCCGTGCCCATTTGATAATCTCGTCCCACGAGAATTGCAGTCGAGCCGAAAGAGATATAAATCAGCCCCGCCCAAAACTCCTTTGTGCTTCGAATCATCATTAATCTCGATCCCGCTCACGCCTTATCTACACGGTTCGCGAGTAACTGCGCTTTGTACAACAACTCCCAAGAAAAAAAAAGGCCGGCATTGGAGCCGGCCTGTTGATATTCGATCGCGAACGATTCTTCTTATCAATCAGCGTAAACGCCGGCCTTTTTTATTATCGGACTCCATTTGTCGATTTCTGCGATGAGATGTTTTTGCAGCGCCTGCGGTGTCGCGCGATCTAAACTTACAGGCTCTGCCCCCAACTCGGCGAATCGCTGCTTCACGTTGCTATCCTTGAGCGCATCTTGAAGCGCGTTGGTCAGTTTGTCGATTACCGGTTTCGGCGTACTTTTCGGGGCGTAAAGGCCATGCCAGACCGTCACTTCAAAACTCTTTAAACCCGCTTCATCCAGCGTCGGCACCTTCGGCAGGGAGGCGATCCGTTTCGCCGTGGTTACGCCGTAGACCTTGATCTTTTCAGCCTTGATCTGGCTTGTCGTATTGGTGGTCTGGTCGCACATCAAATCGACTTGACCGCCAAGCAGGTCGTTCATTGCCGGCGCTGTGCCATTATAAGGTACTGTGGTCAGATCGGTTTGAATCGCTGACATGAAGAGCATACCGCAGAGGTGCGATGCGGCTCCGAGACCCGCATTGGCTAAGTTGACCTTGTCCTTATTGGCTTTCACATACGCGACAAGTTCCTTCAAATCATTGGCGGGAAAATCCTTCTTTGCAACCAGTGTCATCGGCACCTCGTTGATCAAGCCGATGGGCTCGAAATCTTTGACCGGGTCGTAGGGCAACTTGCGATAAAGCGCCGGCGCAGTCGAATGGCCGATGTGATGGAGAAACAATGTATAACCGTCCGCGGGAGCTTTTGCGACGCGGTTCGCCCCAATCGTACCGCCTGCACCACCAACATTTTCTACGATAACTTGTTGTTTCAGCGTCTTAGTCATTGGGACGGCCACCAGGCGCGCAACCGTATCCGTTGGCCCGCCGGCGGCAAAAGGAACGACAATAGTAATCACTTTGGTGGGGTAATTTTGCGCATACAACGGCCCCATGCCCATCAGGAGAAATGCCGTAACCGCTGCGAAATTTTTTAGCGACATACCTTCCCTCCGTATTGGCGGTCCGCTCTAATCATTGGTCTGCCGATTGATGGCGAGCAATGGTAATGCCAAGCCGAAAACCAAACCTTTCCACTGCTTACCGAGTTTTGGCGCTTCTCAAAATCGCTAAACCGACGTGGTTTGCTCGCAAGCTTGAAAATATGCCGGAGTAACAGTTTCTCATCCCGTTTCACGTTACAAATCGCTAACTAATGATGCACTACTCCTTTTTAAGTGGGAATGAGCCGCTTGTTCCTGGCAGTTTTGACCGAACGCTGACGACGCGCAGTGAGCCCGGTCCGTCGTGCCTCTGCGGGTCCGTGAATTCTTTCTGACAATCGATGACATAGGGTGAGGCGAAGCCCTTCTCAGAACCCGGCATGCCTTCTGCTTTTCCGCCCGTAGACAGAGCAACAATCCAGAAATGAATTAAAAACCGAGGCTTTGGAGAAGAAGACAGTATGCTGTTCGAATGTCTCGCCCGTCTAACAAAAGAGAAGGAAGGAGAAACGGAAATGAAATCAACGGAGTCAGATATGGAAAAACCTAGTTACTGGCAATTGGTGTTTTTACAAAGCAAAGTAAACGGCGCCGCTTATAGTGGCGAAGAACTTCCTGGCCGTAATTGGGATTGGCCTAAAGATACTTATCTACAGCGCCGTCTGCGGAATCATAAGTTTTTGCATCCCACAGAGCACTCCAAACTGAATTAGTGTGCCGCTTCCCGCGCTGCCTCCTTCACAGCTCCCACGGGATTGCGGCTGCCACTGAGTCGCCCGTCACGTTCAGTGGCAAGAGGCCAGACTCCCAAAAGTCTGGCCTCTCTTTTTTTGAAATAGCTACACCTCAGCGAAGGAACTTCTTCGACACCGATTAGCAATTTCAATCTCACTAAGTTTTTTAGTCGCTCTGACGGAGCAAATTTCTAATAGCGATTCTTTCTCGATGGAGTTTTGATTCACCGAGAAAATTACTGCGCCTTTGCAACGTCTAAATGATATTGATAAGCACCATGGCTGTTATGAAAATTTATCCACTCGGCCTGGCTGCCCTCGTGTCAATCTGCTCGGTCTTGCCGGCACAAGCGCAGGAAAAAGTGATTGTCGGTCACTCGGCTCGCGCCGCCCTATCTATCGGACCCTTGTTGTACGGTATCGAACGCGGCTTCTATCGTGATGAGGGAATCGACCTCGTATATGTGTCCATTCGCGCCGATTTGGGCATCAAGGCTTTGCTCTCCGGCGATATTGATTACAGCTACAGCACGGGTACGATCATCCGCGGCGCAATTATTGGCGTGCCGGTGAGAAATCTATCCTTCGACTTCTCACGCGTGCTGCACGCGTTAATGTCTCGACCGGAAATTCCCAACGCAGCTGCGCTCAAGGGAAAAAAGGTTGGCGTAAGCTCCTTCGGCGCAACCGGCGATCTTGCGGCCCGGGTGGGATTGCGCTCCCTCGGGCTAGACCCGGAAAAAGACGTGACAATTATTACGTTAGGCAGTGATACTCTGCGTCATGCTGCGCTGCTCGCCGGCACGGTGCAAGCGACACATATGCCGGTGCCACTCAATATTCAGCTCAAGAAAGAAGGTTATCACGAGCTCGTTTATGCCGGCAAAATTCTTCAGCGCCCGCTGACGGGTCTGGCTACGAGCCTCGAAAAAATACAAAAGAATCCCGCTCAAGTGCAACGCATGGTGCGCGCCTTCTTACGGGCCACTCGAGCTTTGAAAACAGAGCGTGCCGGTTTTATTGCATTTGCGCAAAAGAAATACGGTTACTCGAAAGACATCATGGAAGAAGCGTACAACTATCTGATTGAGGCTCTTTCCCAGGATGGCTTCGTTGATGGCGCCGCGCTCCAGGCAGCCATTGATGAAGCAAAAAGCCTCGCGAAAATCACCAAGCCGATCAGCCAATCGGACGTTGTCGACTATAGTTTTCTTCGCGCCGCGACAAAGAAATAGAGTTACTTGCGCTCGAGCCGTCCGTAGGGACCAGCCGCATAAACCACGTGCCCACCAATAATCGTTAAGATCGATTCGAGCGCCGGAATTTGATCCTCCGCAATCGTCAAATAATCGCCGTTCAACACGGCTAAATCGGCAAGCTTACCGACTTCGACGGAACCTTTGCGTCCTTCTTCGAAGGTGAACCAAGCATTGCCGATGGTGTGTGCGCGCAGCGCCTCCGGACGCGTGAGATTCACCGATGGCGCGCGCAGAGCCGATCCCGCCACCGTCTTGCCAGTAATGAGCCACCACAGCGACAACATCGGCGAGAATTTGCCGGATTGAAAAGCGTTTGTACCAACGCCCAGCGGAATACCTGAGTCTACAACGGTCCGCAACGGCGGCGCACGCCGCGCCTTGTCCAGGCCGAACTGCTCAGTATAGCGCTCGCCGGTTAAAACCAAACCATCGTGCACGATGATTCCACCTGCCAACTTTTTAATTCTCGCAAGGATTTCCGGCGTCGCGTTCTCCAGGCCCACGAAACCGATCCGGCGCTGCGCCAGCGGCGTCGAGGCGTTTATCTGCTCCAGGGCATCGAGCCAACGATCCACCGCTTCATCACCACTGACATCCACCTGAAAGTGGTATTTCGATTCTACGAGAAACCGCGCTATTTTCCGGAGCTTCTCTTCGCGTTCCGGCCTAATCAGAGACGCATCCGATGAAGTCGGGCGGTCACCACCCTCCGTCGAAGAAAGCGCCGATACCTCGAAACCGGCAAAACGAAAGATGTCGTTTTGCATCAGACCTTTGATTTCGTCCATAGCGCTCTTGAAATAATCCAGCTCAACTGAACTTTCTGGCACAAGGTAAAAGTTGATCCGCAGCGGCAACTCGCCAGTGCGCGCCATGTCACTCAGCAGACGGCGATGCGCAAAATTCACTTCCGGTGTTTCGAAATCCGTGATCGATGTAACTCCCAAACGACTTAACTCAAAAAAACAATTTTTTAAGCTCTGCCGCATTTGATCGAGAGAAAGCCGGGGAATTTGATCGTAAACATACTTCCAGGCTGGCACGCCCTTTACCCATCCCGTCAGCTCTCCGGTTGTCGGATTGCGTTCGAATTTTCCGCCCGGCGGATCCGCAGTTCCTGGCTGAATGCCGGCGGCGCGCAGCGCCGCGCTATTGAGCAGCGCGCCTTCACGCAAATATTGAACATACACCGGATGATCGGGCGCCACATGATCAAGCTCAGCGCGCGACGGAAAACGTCGCTCGGTAAATTGCGTCGGCGCCCAACCGCCGGCGACAACGATCCAATTGCCTGCTGGCTTCGCCGCCGTGGCCGCAGCAACCTGCTTCATCGCCTCGCTAAGGGAATGCGCGCGCTCCCAATGTATTTCCGCGTCCCAGCTCAAACCTGCGAGGGTCGCATAAATATGCCCATCGACGAGTCCGGGAATCACCGTTCGGCCGGCGAGCTCGATGACGCGCGTTTGCGGCCCAATCAGCGGACGCATATCCCGATCGGTGCCCACCGTAATAAAATGCCGGTCGCGAATCGCCACGGCCTCGCGGATCGAAAAATCGCCATCCACTGTGATTATTTTGCCGCCGCGCAGCACCAAGTCTGCAGGAGCTTTCACCGCGAGCGAGCGGGCAAAATCCACTTCCGCCCCGCTCCCGCACCCGATCACAGCAAGCAAACAGCACATCACGCCAATGCGTTTGCAGAACTTTTTCACGCGCATTTCCATAGGCTCAAGCAAATTCTACGCTGGACGCTGTTTATATGACCACACATTGCCTGCTTCGCACCCGTTTTTCCCTGCGGTTGCGTTGAGCCAGACGTTAAAGCTATATCTTTAAACCGAATCGCAGCACGTTTCGAGGCCGAGGTACAATAATGAATCCCGTGCAACTTTTTTGCTGGCATTTCATGGCCTATCCATATCTCGCCAAAGATTTCGACGAGAAAGAGTCCAGCGGTTGGGTGACCGTGCCCAATCGTTTGTGGGACGATAAGAGATCCCGTGGACTTTACCAAGAATATATCGATCAGCTCGTCTATGCCGACCAGCTTGGTTTTGACGGCATGGTCTTGAACGAGCACCATCAGAATATCTACGGCTTGATGCCTTCGCCGAATCTGATTGCGGCCGCCCTGACACAAAATACCTCCCGCGGGAAAATCATTATCCTCGGAAACCTTTTGCCGCTGCATCTGAATCCGATGCGTGTTGCGGAAGAATACGCGATGCTCGATCAAATGAGCAACGGTAGGTTGATCGCGGGTTTTGCACCCGGCGGCGGCCCGGAGACTTTCAATTACGATGTACCATCTGCCAATACCCGTGAAAAGTTTTGGGAAGCCGCAGACTTGATCGTTCGCTCGTGGACCGAAGACGGACCGTTTGCGCACGAAGGTCGATATTTTCCGTTGCGTTATGTGAATCTGTGGCCCAAGCCCCTCCAAAAGCCGTTTCCGCCGGTTTGGATTCCCGGATCACGCAGTCCTTCGACGATGACCGAAGTGGCCAAACGCGGTTATTGCTATTTTCTTTCCTCACGCAGCCATGGCGGCGAAACCCATCGGGCGCAACAGGAATTCGCGGCAGTGTTGGAAAAACACGGTGACCGATATCATCCGTTTCGCTTTGGCATTTTGATGTCAACCTATGTCGCCGAGACGGATCAGCAGGCACGCGAGGAGTGTGAAGAAGGAGTTTGGTATTTTTTGAAAAATTGTCTCAAGGGACATCTGCGCCGAGAGGGACGTCAACTCACCTACGGCCCGGGCGTGCCGTACATTCCCGCCGCCGCCTGGAGGGAATATCTGAAGGGCTATACCCCCGGACGAAAGCTTTTGGGCGATGTCGAGAACTGGGACGAGCTCGAAGCCTCTCAGTCAATTATCGTTGGCAGCGCCGAGACCGTCACCCGCCGCATTCAAAACTTGATTGAAAAAGCCAAAGTGGGCAATCTATTGATTCAGTTCCAACTCGGCAATATGCCCGATCACCTCGCCCGGAAGAGCATGAAACTTTTTGCCGAACAAGTCGCGCCTGCGCTGCGCCACGCCTCATTGAAACAATTCAGCGAAGAATATCCCGACCGCAATTTCGCATCGCCGGCCGTGGAGGGAATGCATTGAGCAGCGCAATCATTGACGTTTGCGGTCGTCAAGTTCACATCCTCGAAAGCGGCGATGGGGCCCCGCTGCTCTATTTGCATGGATTTGCCGATGTGCATTCGGTGAAAGACAATTGGCTGCCGTTTCACGAAAAACTTGCGAAGCGCGCGCGGTTGATCGCTCCCGCGCACCCCGGCTGCGCGCGCACCGATGAGAACAAAGATATCGATACGATCGAGGACGTGGTGTTTCACTATTTGGAGGTCTTCGATGCGCTCGATCTGAGAACGTTTGATCTGATCGGAACGTGCGTCGGCGGCTGGATAGCCGCTGAGCTCGCGGTGCGTCATCCGGAAAAAATTCGCAGGCTCGTGTTGATCGGCGCTGCCGGCCTGTTTGTTCCAGGCGCTCTGATCGGGGACGTGTTCATGATGGCGCAGCCGGAGTTCGGCTCTCGCTACGCCTCGTTGCGCGAAATGTTTTTTTCGAGCGCCGATGAGCGAAATGCTTTGGATATGTTTCCCGATGGCAAAGGCGAACTGGAAGATGAAGTGCGCCGCTACCAAATGTTGCGGTTCAGCTCGCGGGTCGGGTTCAAGCCGCCTTATTTTTATAATTACGCGCTACGCAATCGCCTGCAT
>DATIEH010000542.1:0-5782 GCA_035455905.1 Binatia bacterium
GATCATGCTGGGATACGCGGGCTGGGCGCCGGGACAGCTGGAAGCGGAGCTGAAAGGCAACGCTTGGTTTGTCCTACCCGCCGATAAGACGTTGATCTTCGGTAAAGACGCCGACAAAAAATGGCGTCGAGCCACGGATAGACGACCAACGCCGCTGTAAATTCCTAGCTTACTCGATCAGAACGAATTCCCTCAGGAGGAGCGATGAAGATTATCAGACTCTACACGGGCACCGATAGTAAGTCTCATTTCGAGGAAGTCGAGCTCAACTTTGGCGGCAATCAGCCGATGCTGACCACCGACTCTCGTCCGGCCACCAGCACGGTGTTTCGCTGCGCTCCCGCCGGACTGGTGATTGACCGCCATCCCGCTCCACGCCGCCAATTTCTCGTGACTCTTTCGGGTTCCTGGGAAATCGAAGCGAGTAACGGCGTGAAGCGAACGTTCAAAACCGGGGACGTGATGCTCGCGGATGATACCACCGGCGAAGGACACATCTCGCGGGTTCTCGGCACCGAGCCGCACATCTTTATGACTGTGCCCTTAGCGGACTAAAACTCGTTCAAGTAGTTCGAGTCGTTTAAAGCGTTCAAGCTGTTACAGGAGAGAAAATGCTTCGGATCGCTGTTCCGGATCTGGTATCGAATTCCTACTTCCCGATCATTGCGGCCGTGGAGATGGGGTTTTTCAAAGAAGAAGGATTCGATGCCTCGGTCGATCTGCTGTTCCCGATACCTAAAGCGTTCGAGGCCCTGCGTGATGGCGCCCTCGATTTCGTCGTTGGCTCCGCCCACGCAACGTTACTCGCATTTCCGAATTGGCAAGGCGCCAAACTACTCGCCGCCTGCGCGCAACACACCTATTGGTTTCTCGTGGTTCGTAGCGACTTACATCCGCATCGCGGCGATTTGACCATCGTGAAGGGGCTACGTATCGGCGCCGCTCCGGGCGTGGACCTGAGCTTGCGCCGAATGCTGATTAGCGCGGGCATCGATCCGGAACAAAACCAGGTACAGATCATGCCAATCCCTGGTGCCTCCGGTCCCAACGTTTCCTTTGGACTGTCGGCTGCTAAAGCACTCGAAGATGGCAAGCTCGACGGCTTTTGGGCCAATGGAATGGGTTGTGAAGTCGCGTTGCGCCGCGGGGTGGGCGCATTAGTGCTCGATGTGCGCCGCGGTGATGGACCGGCCGAGGCGCGTCATTATACTTTTTCCGCTCTGGTAACGACCGATAAACGGCTCAAGGAAGAACCTCAATCCGCCGTTGCCGCCGTTCGCGCACTTATGAAAGCGCACAAAGCCCTCAAAGAAGATCCGAACCGGGCCACCGATGTGGGCAAGAAACGCTTTCCGCCATCGGAAGCGGAGCTCATCGCCGAGCTGGTCCGGCGCGATCTGCCTTATTACGACGTGCACATTCCGGCGGAAAAAGTCGTCGCTATGAATCGTTTCGCAGCGGAAATTGGCCTGCTCTCCGCACCGGTTCCTTACGAGGATGTCATCGCGACGCAGTTCAGCCAATTGTGGAATCAAACGGTGTAACTTTTCCACTGCGCCTCATATGACGCCGCGCATCCTGCTCATCAATCCACCGATCTATGACTTTTCTGCCTATGATTTTTGGCTGAAGCCGTACGGGCTCTTGCGCGCCGCTGGCTTCTTGCGCGGAAAAGCGGAGTTCTCGGTCTTTGACTTCCTCGATCGTTTCGATGGGCGAGTGCCGCCCGGGAATTACCGGAGCGACAACTGGGGCCGCGGCCAGTTTTACTCCGAGAACTGTGACAAGCCGGCAATTTTCGCACCCATTCGGCGCCGTTTCCGCCGCTTCGGCCTGCCGCGAGCTGCATTTCAACACTTTATCGCTGATCACGCGCCTTTCGATTACGCGCTCGTGCAAACCAGCATGACTTACTGGTATCCCGGCGTAGCAGAAATCATTCGAGAGCTTCGCGCCCTCACACCGACCACAAAAATCGTTCTTGGCGGCGTCTACGCGACGCTCTGCCCGGATCATGCCCGGAGCCTCGGTGCGGATTTGGTCGTCGAGGGCACCGACCTTGCGCCATTGTGGCGTTTTCTACAGTTGCGGCCGAATGACGATGGAATACCGCTTTGGGAGTTATACCCGAGATTACGCACGGGCGTGCTAAAGCTCGCCGACGGCTGTCCGTTTCGCTGTACCTATTGTTCGGTGCCTCAGGTTTATCCGCAATTTCGTGTGCGCCCGCTTGCGCGCTCCCTCGCAGAGCTAGAATTTTTGATTCATCTCGGTGTCGAGCACGTAGTCTTCTACGACGATGCCCTGCTCTATCGCCCCGAGCTGATTATCAAACCGTTCCTGAAGGAAACGCTGCGTAAAAACATCCGCGTTCAGTTTCATACGCCAAATGCGCTTAATGCCCGTTTCATCGATCGCGAAACGGCAGAATTGCTCGTCCAGTCCGGCTTCAGAAATATCTACTTGGGTTTTGAAAGCAGCGCCTACTCCTGGCAAAAAAAGACTGGCGGAAAAGTCTACTCCAACGAGCTCGAGCGCGCGGTTCTGAATTTGATTGCCGCAGGCTGCGATCTCCGCGGTGTACACGCCTACTTGATCGTTGGTCACCCGAACTCGGAAGAGCAAAGCATCGAAGAGTCGATGCATTTAGCCCACGCGCTCGGGATCAGAATCATGCTTTCCGAGTTTTCACCCATTCCGGGCACTCCGGACGGGGAGAAGTGCCGGCGTTGGATCGACCTGGACGAGCCGCTCTGGCATAATAAGACTGCGTTTACAATTCACAGGCTCGGCGCCGCGGAGGTCGAACGGCTTAAAAGCCTGACAACCGAGTTAAACGGCCGACTTGTATATCCAGGCAACTTCCGCCGGGAGTTTGAACATTCTGCTCCCAAAGATGAGGCACCCCCGGCCTGTAAGGCGCTTTAAGGGGCTTTTTTCGCGACCCTGGGAACCTTTCTGAAATGAATCGGTCTAATCAGACTGAAGAAATGGTGGCGGACGGCATCAGTGACGCGGAATGCGTCCGGCGGGTTCAGCGCGGAGAAACGGACGCCTTCGAAACTTTGGTTCGCCGTCATGAAAAAACCATCTTTAATCTGGTCTACCGGATGCTTGGCGATGCAGAGGAAGCGGCGGAAGTCTCCCAAGAAGTGTTCCTGTCGGCGTTTCGAGCAGCCGGCCAATTTCGCGGTGATGCCAATTTCTCGACTTGGCTGTACCGCATCGCCATCAATCATGCGAGCACGCGCCGGAAAACCCTTAACAGCCGCCAACGCAAAGTGGTGCCCATCGAGAGCGCAGACTCGCTTCATGATCCTCAGCCCGGGCCTCTGGAAATACTTGAGAAACAGGAGATCCGCGAGAAAGTGCAGTTCGCATTGAACCAGTTAGAGCCCGACGACGCTGCGGTCATACTGCTCAGAGACATGCAAGATGTCTCCTACAACGAAGTTGCTCATGTGCTCGAAATCCCCGTGGGCACGGTGAAATCTCGGCTGCACCGCGCCCGGCAAGCCTTGAAATCCCGGCTCAAGTCCTACTTCTCCGCGGAGAGAAAAGCTGTATGACGTGCGCGGAAGTACAACTACTGCTGTCCGAATATATCGAAAAGTCGCTCGACACGATCCGCCTGAAAGCGGTCGAGAGCCATTTGCTCGCTTGCCCTGGCTGCCGCGCTGAGACCGAAGGCCTGATGGATTGCATTCGGCAAATTTCCGACCTACCGCTGCTGGACCCGCCGATTGGCTTCACGCAGCGGGTCATGACTCACATGAGAGAGATTGAAACCAGGCCGAGCTGGTGGCGAAAAGTACTTGCACCCGTCCGTGTCAGCGTGCCGATCCAGGCGACGGCAGTAGTATTGGTTGCCGTCCTGGCGGTTTTCCTCTACCAAAAAGAGTCGCAAATCTCAGAAAACGGAGCGTCTCGGTCAATCCCCCCAACTCTGCCGTCGCCATTATCTGATAACCGCTCCGGCACCAAACTCGAGGAACCGACAGCAGCGGCGCAGCACGGTGCCGATATTCCTGGGCAGACGAATTCTAAAGCCACTGCGATTCCATCACCAAACGCGGAATCCCGCAAAAAAGCGTCAGGGGCTGCGCTCACAGAGCAAGCCAAACCGAAAACTCCATCATCCACAAATGTCGAAGCAAACAGCGCTGGTGATATTAAAGATCCTCTTCCCCGGCGCGGTCCGATCCAAGCTCAGGAAATCGCCACCGGAATGGAAGGTTTACGCTCAAGCGGTGAGGGGTTTGGATTTGGTCCGACGATCGGCGGTTCGCTTCGCCCGGGCTTTTTTCTCCCTGAACGATCTCTATCGCCCATCACCGAGCCCACCGCGGATGCCGAATTCGTCGTGAGACGACGAGAAACCCCGACGCGGGATCAAAACGGTATTGCGCGGAGTGAGTCCGCGCGCCAGAGCGCCGAAAGTGATATCGCGCCGGCGGTCGCCAAACAGACCCTGGCGAGCCCCCCTTCCCAAAGCTCATCGATGGCTGTCCGTGAAATTCGTTGGTTCGCCGTACCGGCTGACCAGTACGAACAGTTCAGGAAGGATCTCGTCTCGGAAACAACCATCGACTCGGAAAAAACTATCGGCGTGAGCGAGAGAGACTTCGCGCTGAAATCGAACCGAGAGCTGCTGATCAAAGTCATTATCGTCTCGGCGGCAGAGCGATAAAGACCCATAGATCTCCAACAGCCAAATCCCGCAACTGCCGTTTCCATACAATTACTCTCCGTCTCAACCAGCTTTTATCATTGTCGCGCCGGTCGAATCTGAAAGGCTCGCGATAATCTCCTCCGGCACGGCTCGTCCTTTGATGGCGCCGGGTCGCTCGGGATCTGCCGCCGCCCAAACTCGTTTTTCGAAACCATCGAGGGCCAGCTCAGCCTGGTTAAAGATTCGATGACGCACCGTGAAGCTGCTGCGCCCCCACTCGCTGACTTCGCTTTCAACGACGATCTCGTCATCGAAACGACAAGGCTTGAGGAATCGGACACCTACCTCGACGATCGGCATACCCGCGATGTTGTATTTTTGTCTCATGGTCGAAGGCGTCAACCCGGTTCGCTCGAATAACCAGCCGGTGCTGCTGTCGAAGATGATCAGATATTGCGGATAAAATACAATTCCCGCTGGATCGCACTGCCCCCATTCGACCCTAAGAGTACGGCGGTTGGTCAGCATCGCCACTGCGAATCGAACCTTGAAGCACAAACTGTGTGTATTGACATTTGCACTTCGCTGCGCTCGCAAATTATGCCGATATGCATCTGCATCGCGCTTAATTCGCCAGTGGATCGGGGCGAAGCTGGAAGTGCACGACAATCGGTTTCGCCCCTTTGCCCCCTTCCTTCAACCAGGGCGTGCGGTCGCCGCTTGTGGTCCAGAGACCGCGCCCTTTCCATCCGGCCTTGGGATCATCGATGCGCCCATCGAAGCCCTTGGCGTAAAAACCCATGGGATAGGGTACCCGAAGAACGATCATCTTGCCGTCTTTCATAGCGATGAGACCGTCGTTTAGATTACCGGTGGACATGGGCACGTTTTCGCCGAGGCCGAACGTGTTGTGTTGATCCACCCATGAGTAATAGCTCGACTCCGCACTGTTATCGCCAATACCCTCGAAGCCGGGACCCGGGTACTTGTAAAAAGACCAACCTTCGGGACAATGATCACCGGTCGCCTTCGGCCCGTTAAGCGGCCCTTTGCATTTTCTCCGATCGAAGCTCCCGAGGTGGCCGCTCGCCAGCGACACCCAGACAACAC
>DATIEH010000543.1:0-5202 GCA_035455905.1 Binatia bacterium
CCAGTTCGGTGCCCCCTCTTTTTTTGTATCTGACGGTCCGCTTCATCCGATTCATTTCGCCCGAGCTAAATCGACAACACGAAATATCCTGCGGTGCGCCTTGGCATGATGGAAACAGCGAAGGTAAGTTCCTCGAATCAAAGACGGCTCAAGCTGATTTTATTGAATGTCTGCGTCGGTCAATTCATCGTCGGCCTCGACCAGCGGGCGCTCCTTGTCGCTTTACCCACGCTAACCGAAACCTTCAACACCAGCCTGACGACCATTCAGTGGGTGCTGTTGATTTATGACTTACTCTTGATCGGCACCGTGATCACGGTCGGCCGCTTGGGTGACCTCTTCGGCCGGCGCCGATTCTATGCGGGCGGTTTTTTGATCTTTGTCTTGAGCTCCGCGCTGTGCGGCGCCTCTCAAAACGCGTGGCAGATTATTCTGTGTCGCGGCTTGCAGGCGGTCGGCGGCGCGATGATCTCCGCCAACGGCCGAGCGATTGCTTCGATCGCGTTTCCCTCCCATCAGCGCGGCCAAGCCATGGGATTTGCGTCCATGGCGTTTCACGTTGGCTTTCTTACCGGTCCGACTCTCGGCGGCTTTTTGATCGATACGGTCGGCTGGCGCTGGATTTTTTATCTCAATCTGCCGGTAGGATTCTGGGGCGCCTACCTCGCATGGAAACTGCTGGAGGAAAGCAGGGCGGAGACTAGGGAAATCTCGGTCGATTTTCCCGGAGCGATCCTGCTCATGCTCACCTGCAGCCTTTTCATCTATGCCATGAATCAACTGCCTCATTTAGGTTGGACTCATCCCCAGGTGACCGCATGCCTCGCCGTGGCGGCTCTGGCACTCGGACTGTTTATTTTTGTCGAGCTGAAATCGCCTATGCCGATCTTGAGTTTTTCGTTGTTTCGCATTCGCCTGTTCACGGCATCGATGTTCAGTTTGTTTTTCATCACCTCTACGCAGTCGGCGATCAGCTTCCTGATGCCGTTCTATCTGCAGAATGTCCTCCATTTCTCGCCCACTCACATGGGCTGGATTATCATCGCTAATTCTGCCGTGATCGTCATGGTCGCGCCTATTGCGGGTTGGCTCTCGGACCGGATGGGTTCCCGCCTGCTCTGCACCATCGGCTCCAGCGTGATCGTTATCGGCCAATTTTTTATTGCGTCGCTCGGCGTTGACTCGTCCGTGCCGCGAATTTTATTTCCGCTGCTGCTGATCGGGCTCGGTTGGGCTCTTTTCAACTCACCGAATCAGAGCGCCATCCTCGGTTCGGTGCCCCACGACAAGGTCGGCACCGCATCCGGCATGAACACGACCACCGCCCGGACCGGCGGCGCTATGGGGGTCGCTCTTTCGGCCACTTTGTTCACGTACGGACTTGCCGCGGCGGGCCTGTCCCGCGCAGAAGTCGAATCGCCGCAAACCTGGGGCAACGTACCGGAAGTTTTTGTTCACTCCTTCAACCACACGGTTCACATCGTCAATTTCTTCACGATTCTTTCGGTGTTCTTTTCGGCGGTGCGAGGCGCGCGCCAAGAATGATTGCGGGGTCTGCCGCTGTGACCGAAATTCTATGCAGCTGGCAGTCACCGCAATATTGTCTATCCGGCTTCGTCCCTGGCCGTGCAAACGCCAATCCGCTATTCTTCCGCCGATTAAGCGGCAGCGCCACTTCAGCTTCTCACGTTTGACAGCCAACTCGGCCGTGCCATAGAGTCTGGAGAGTTGATTTGAGTCTTGCCAGCTGATGAATTTCACGAAGCGTAAACTGCCGATTTTCCTATTCACTTTTTTGCTCGCAGGCATCTTCGCGACGAAAACTTTTTCCGCTGTCGTTCCAGCCGCCGAAGAGATCTGGCGCTCGCTCGAAAAGCTCAGTCCGGATGAACGCAACAGGAGAGTGATCGAAGGGGCGAAAAAGGAAGGCGAGATGCTCTGGTATACGAACTCGGGGATCGACAACGCGACTCGCTATATTCAAGCTTTCAAGAAACAATTTCCGTTCGTTAACGCGCAGGTCTGGCGCGCTAAGACGCGGCAAGTCACCCAGCGCGTGATCTCCGAGGCGAATGCCGGCAGATATTTGGTGGACGTCATCAAGCCTTCCACCGATCTTCTACCGCCGCTCCTCGATAAAAGTCTGCTCGGCCGGTACGAGACGCCCATACGATCAGTCTATCCGGCTCACGCGAAATCGCCCTATTACACTAGCATGAACTATGCGTTCCGCGTTTTCGGTTTTAATCCGCGCAAGCTCAATCGCAACGACGCGCCAAAAACCTGGGAAGAATTGCTGCAACCGCGCTGGAAAGGTGAGATTCTCTTCGATGAATCTTCCCTGGAAGAAGTGATGGCTTTGCTCGGCGCGTGGGGCAAAGAAAAAACCTTAAGCTACGCGACCCGGCTCAGCCAGCAGCAGCTTTTGATCCGTGTCGGTCGCGATACCACGACCCAGATGATGATGGCGGGTGAAGCACCGCTCGCAGTGACGACCTACGCCTATAACAATGAAGGATTGCGGGCGAAAAATGCGCCGGTGGATTGGATTGCCGAAGATCTGATTCCGGCATTGCTCTATCCGCTCAGCGTGGCGCGAAATGCGCCCCATCCGTTTGCGGCCGCCCTGTTCTATGATTTCATGCTTTCGGAAGAGGGCCAGCGACTGATCGCGAAGGAAGGCCGGGTCGTCAGTCATCCCAAGGTCGAGCCAATCTATCCGCGTATGAAGGAATTGCAGAATTTACTCGGCACACCGCGGATCCAACTGAATACGGTGGAACAAAATTACCGGCTTCTCAAAGACGGTATTCAAATCCTCGATGAGATTATCTTGAAGCGAAAACCGTCGTAGCCGCCCGCTGCGATTCGGGTATCGAGAGTTGGAGGACACATGTTTGGCGCGGAAACCCTGGATCATGTCGCCTTTCCGGTGCGCGATCTGGCGCGCGCGGAGAAGTTCTATATTGAAACGGTCGGCTTGGCATTTCTGACTCAGCGCACCAACGCCGATGGCTCGCCGCGCCATACCTATGTCAAAGCCGGCGAAAACATTATCGGCTTGAATTTACCCGGTATTCAAACCGAGCCTTCCCCGAGCAGGGCGCCGCGCTATGCTGTAGCTCTGCACTCGCGGGAAAACTTCCAGGCGACTGTGGAGCGCATCAAAAGATCTGGTGTCGCATGCGATAACATTCGCGAGCATGGCGCTAACGCGCCGATTCTTCTCTCGTTTACCTTCATTGACTTCGACAACAATCATTTCGAGATTTGCATGACCCGTGAATCCCTGGGTGAGATCGCCTTGAGCCATGTGGTCTTCGAGACTCGGGATCTCGAAAAAGCAAAAACGTTTTACGATCAAGCGCTCGGCTTGAAATCGGTCGGAGAAATTGACGGCGAGCATTACTTTGAGTTTCCCAATCACCAGCTTTTGGCGGTCAAGCAGGTCGCTGCGCTCTCCGACCGGACAAAGCGGCACGGCCGCGCGGTTCATGTTGCGTTCAACGTCAGTCAGGAAGATTTCGATCGTATGCTCGAGCTAATCCCCGCCTGCGGCGGAGCCAGCCAGGGCGATTTTCGTGCCGAGGACGGCTTGCGCGCGCCGGGAGAACGCAGCATCTATTTTTCCGATCCCGACAGCAACAAGCTGCAAATTACCGCCCTGGGCAAGGAGAATTGGTCGCTGATCTCGAACGAAGAAAAGTGGAAGCGCGCCGCCGAAAACCGAGAAAAACTCGGCAGAGGCCTTTCCCGTTTTGATCGTGGCGTCAAACCTAATCCGTAAAAGCAGGACACTACGAGCCGTGCCTGACGGTTTGAACAGTTGAACGGCTAGAATCATTTGAACGGTACCCCGAATATGCCTGAGCTTTATCCTTATCCGCGGTTTTCTTTGGCCGAACGCGACCGGCGCTGGAAAGCCGTGCGCGAAAAAATGGCTGAGCAGAATATCGATGTGATCGTGACGCCGCAAAATACCGGCCACTCGATGGACTTCCAGGCGAACACGCGATACCTCACCCACTGCGGCGGCGGCGGTGACGCTGACATTGCGGCGGTGTTTCCACTCACCGGCGATGTCACGGCCATCGCAACCACCGCGAACCCGCGCTGGACTACAACGCAGGACTGGACCACCGACGTTCGCGAGGCGCGACGCGAGTACGGCAAAGTCATCGTCGAGCGTCTGAGCGAACTCAACGTCGAGCGCGGACGTATCGGCATCACCGGGCTGGGCGAAGTCGAAGGTACCCGTACGCCGGAAGGGACGATCTTGCATGGCACATATGAAAGAATCCGCAGCGCCTTTCCGTACGCGGAGATCGTCGATGCCACGCCGATATTAACCGAAGTACGTTATGTCAAAAGCCAGGAAGAAATAGATGTCCTCGCAAAATCGATGGAAATCGTCGAGCTCGGCTATCAAGCCGAGACGGAAGCGGCAAAACCCGGAATGCGCGACTGGGACGTTTGGGCAGCGACCCAGTACGCCCTCATGCGCAACGGCTCGGAAATGCCGGTTCACTGCAACTGGATTTCGGGGAAAAACGTCCGGCGGACGCTCACCCGGCCGAGCATGCGCATCCTTGAACTCGGCGATCTGATCATTAACGAAATCGAAGCCTCATGGATCGGCTATCGCTCTCAGGGCGTCCAGCCAGTATTTGTTGGAAAGGCTGATCCCGTGCATCAAGAATTGATCAAGGTGCAGCGCGCGCTTTTCAACCGGGTTTTGGAAAACCTAAAGCCCGGGGTGACGGTCAAGGAGTTGGCGGATTTGACACTAAAAACTGCCGCCGCCGAAGCGCCCAAATCCGGTCCGGCCGCCGGCGCCCGGGGCGATTTGAACATGCATGGCCGCGGCGCTGGTGATGACGGTCCAATCATCACAGCCCACGCGAAAAGTCCGCGCCAGCTCGCCGTCGCGCTACAAGAAAACATGGTATTTATTTGCAAGCCCTCGGCGATTTCTGCCGACGGTTCAACGATCAGCACTTGGGGCGATACCGTGGTGATCACCAAAACCGGCGGCAGACGGCTGGGCAAACGCCCGCATGAATTAGCGGTATCTGCGGGATGAACTCATCTCAGAGATACGGAGTACCCTAAGTTCTCTGCGTCTCTTATGAAAATTCCGATCAGCGGCAAAATCCCCCGGTCCTACGGCCCGCCCCTTTGCAAAGGGGGCTATTGGGGGAT
>DATIEH010000544.1:0-3600 GCA_035455905.1 Binatia bacterium
GCTTGCGCACGATGATGTCGCCCGGCTGCGGCTGGATCTCTTCGACGATCTCATTGGCTTTTTCCCACTGCGCAGTCATATCTTCGGTGGTGCGATTGCTTTTCGCCGCCCAACCGCCAACCATGAGCGTGCTGTTGGAGCGATTCTCCTCGGCAGTGGTGTAAAATGTCGGCAAATGCTTTTTACGTGCTTCCGCGAGCAGTTCACGAATTCGATATACCGCCTCCCAACCTTCTTCACCGCAACTCGTGCGAAAGCGTTTCACAGAGTCGAGAATCGGCTCTGGCTTATCGCCGGTAAAATTGTAGTTGACGTCAATGATGAGTAGTGCCGGGCGTTGACCCAAACCGGCCTTCTTGCCAAATCCCGAGAGTGAAAAGACCTGTTTATCGCGCGCAGTTAGAATATCATCCCAAGTCGCCATAGTCGCTCCTCGCTTCGAGTTACTGTGAATGTTCATAACAAAGCGCCGCTGTTGTCAAGAAAGCATTGTTGCTGAGGGACCGAGCGCGCCCCTCAGTCGCCCGTTGGGCCGACAAGCGGACGGATTCCGACCACGCTAAAAAAAAGTTCCTGAATGGAGACCTCGTGGGCGACTCTGACTTCGCGAAAAGTTCGTGAGAGGAGCAGGTAAAAAGCCACACGGCAGAAGCAAGAGAGCGCAAACAATCCAAGCAGCGGGTAGCCGAAAAGTGGCGGCAGGCGTGACGCGAGATAGCCGCCCAGCGAGGAACCGAAAAATAGCGCAACCCCATTGATCACATTGAAATAGGCGATGCAACGGACCCGCTTTTGCGGCGTTACGGCGTCATAGATGAAGTTGCCCGCGCTGAGCGTTACTCCGCTCCACGCAAAGCCCGAAATCATTTGAACGACCATGAGGTAAGCGGGAGTTTGCGAGAACAACCAAAAAATTGGGATCAGCGCAGCCAAAAATGAACTGAGGCGCAAAACTCTGACATTGCCGACAAGATCGGCGTGCTTGCCCCAGAGCGGCAGAGCAACGAGCGTGGCCAGCGAAGCGCAAACCTGGAGCGCCATGTAAGTGAGATAACTCAACTGCAAATCGCGCAACATGAAAACGGCAAAAAAAGGTGCCGCCAAATAGGTGGCGAAGGTCAGACAGCCGCTAAACACCACGAATCTGAGAAAATTACTCTCGCGGAAACGCCGCAGGAACATGACAAAGGTAAAATCACTGGCCGGATCTTTCCGGTGCGGCGGCTCGTCCATGCGGCTGATAAAATAACCCGAACAATATCGCGCCGCTGCGGCGAGGGAAAATATCATCCAGAATCCGGCGCCGTAGTATCTCTGGTGAAAAAAATTCAACAGCAACCCCGACGCCACGACGCTCGCGACGGTCACGGCTCCGACGCTGCGGTTACGCCAGCCGAAATATTGGCCTCTTTTTTTGGCCGGTACGTAATCACTCATCAGGCTACCCCACGCCGGCCCGGCCAAGCCACCGCACATAGCCGCGAGAATCAAAAAGATCAGCAGCAGCTCAACCCGATGGGGGGCTTGCACCAGCGGCAGCATCGCGATGCAGAGGATGAGCGTTGCTTGTGAGAGAACCAGCCGGACCAACAACTTGAGCCGGCCGCCTACCCAGTAGATGACTTGCACCGAAAAGAACTGTGATAAAGAAGACAATAGATTCGGCAGCGCACTAATAAGACCCACCTGCTGAACCGTGGCCCCCAGGAAGAGCGCAGCCGGCGTGGCATAGTAATCCGTCACCCCGGCCATGAAAGCGGCGCAGACGCCGTCTTTAAATGATGCCCGGAGACTCTCTCGAACACAGATCTTTTTCCGATTCATCATGATGGAAACAAACGATCAGACATCCGCATCGAAAATCCAGGACAGGCAGAGCGTTAGGCGTTCAAAGCGTTGATTGTAACCGAAGGAGTATTTCGGCGGTAGATTTTTGTTCTGTGTGCAGATTCTCGTTAGTCGTTTCTCGAAACCGCACGGGTTAATAGCCAATGGGTCACGGGATAAATTTGGTGCGCTGCTGCATTGTGGGAGGCGGACCGGCCGGCATGATGCTGGGCTACCTGCTGGCGCGTGCCGGGGTTGAAGTTCTAGTCTTGGAAAAGCACAGCGATTTTCTACGCGATTTTCGCGGCGATACCATTCATCCCTCAACCCTGGAGGTGATGCATGAGTTGGGCTTGCTCGATGAATTTTTAAAACTGCCCCATCAAAAGGTTTACGAGCTCAACGCGCAATTCGGCGAGATGCGGCTTACGATCGCCGACTTTCGACACCTGCCAACCCGCTGCGGATTTGTCGCGTTCATGCCGCAGTGGGATTTTCTCAATTTCCTTGCTAAAAAAGCGACTCGCTATCAGGCGTTCGATCTGAAGATGGAAGCCGAGGTGATCGGGCTGATCGAACATTCGGGCCGCATCATCGGCGTGCGCGCAAAAACTCCCGACGGCGAGATCGAAGTGCGCGCCGATCTCGTCGTCGGCGCCGACGGACGGACCTCGGTCGTACGCGAAAAAGCGAGGTTGCAGGCGAGGGAATTCGGCGCTCCAATGGATGTTCTCTGGTTCCGGATCCGGCGAACTGCGGAGGACCCTGCCGTAACCATGGGAAGATTCGATGCAGGGAGAATCTTTATCGCGCTCAATCGCGGCGATTATTGGCAGTGCGGTTATGTCATTGCCAAAGGCCAATTCGAAGAGATGCACGAGCAAGACTTCGACATGTTCCGGGCCGCGATCGTGAAGCTCGCGCCTTACCTGGAAGACAGCATTCACGAACTCCGTGGTTGGGATGACGTCAAGCTTTTGACCGTTCGCGTGAACCGATTGGATGAATGGTTTCGCCCCGGCCTTTTGTGCATCGGCGATGCTGCCCACGCGATGTCGCCGGTCGGCGGCGTCGGGATCAATTTGGCGATTCAGGATGCCGTCGCAGCGGCCAATGTATTGTTCAAGCCGCTGCTGGAAAGGCAGGTAACCATGGATGATCTGCGTCGAATTCAGACACGCCGCGAGCTTCCCACTCGTGTCACGCAAAGATTGCAGCTGGCAGTGCAGGATCGCATCATCGCGCGCGTGCTGACCGATACCCAACCTCTGAAGCCGCCGCTTGCCGTGCGCTTACTCGCGAGATACCCTTTTTTCCGGCGCATCCCAGCTCGTATCATTGGTCTCGGCATCCGCCCTGAACACGTGAGCCCGGAGCTTCTACGTGCAGACGCCGGCGCACACCGACTCTGACGCAGCACGGTATACGCTATCATTAGGCTACTTTTTTTCGGGAGCGTAGAAGGTATCGAGCAGCCGTTGGCTTATTGCTAGTTCGCCGCCGGGGAGTGCGTCGAACTTTGTTGTCCCGTCGGTTTGTCGCGAAATGACTTGCCCTTTGGGATCCTCATGCATTGAGAGCAAAATCTTTTCAACATATTCGCGACCGAACGCAATATAGTCGCAGGCGCTACAACTATTTCCAATTGAGGCGAGAAGATATAAAGATTGCCCAGCGAGAAGTAAAGGACAGAGTGATCGGTGAACCAAAGCACTGAGAGAATTCTCACCACTCACGTGGGCAGCCTTCCTCGTCCCGCCGACCTTTTGCAAA
>DATIEH010000545.1:0-3702 GCA_035455905.1 Binatia bacterium
CTTCAATCAAGCGGAGCGCATCAGTCGCGGTTTCGACCCCTTCATCGGCCATGATCGGCGTCCCTACGTTCTGGCGGACAAACGCCATGCCGCGAACATCGTCGCGACGAACCGGCTGCTCGCACACAATCAGGTTGCAACTCTCAAGTTGGTTCAACACTTTGACCGCGCGCATCGGGGCATAGGACTGGTTGGCGTCGACGGAGATAAACACATCGTCACCCAAGGTTTCGCGAGTAATCCTTACCGTCTCAATGTCGCGCTTATCGTCGAGGCCGATTTTGATCTTGACGTAGCGATAACCGTCATCGACGAAAGCTTGCGCTTCGGCAGCGGTTTCTTTGGGTGGCTTCAGACCGAGCATGCGCATGACGGGAACTTCACGGCGCGACAACCCGCCAAAAAGATTAAACAGCGGCGTGTTCATGCGCTTCGCCTGCAAATCCAGCAACGCTTCTTCGACGGCGAACTTGAGTTGATAATTAGCACCGATAGCGAAATCAATTTTCTTAATCACATCCGGCACACCCAAGACTTCTTCTTTCAACAACGGCTCAATCGCGGTGTGCAGCAGCGCTTCCGCGGTCGCGGGAGACTCACCGACGATCAGCATCGCCGGCATATAGCCATAGCCGATATTTCCCGCTTCATCGATAACGCCAACCACCGTGGCTTCGATATCGCCCTTCGTATAGCGCGCCGTTTTCCAGGCGACGGCCCGCCGCAACGTTGCGCGCCAGCTTTGGATCTTTTCAACTTTAAAAGGCGCGCCGTCGGATTTTGGCTTCGCAGTCATGACTGATGCTCCTTACGTCGAAGGGATTGCGTACGATGCGGTAACCCGATGGGAACCGCATTATGGCCGAATTCTTTCGATGCTGTTTCGGTTTACTCACCGCATCCGGCAATCTGTTTGCTTTAGCGTTTGAATACCGCCTTGAAGAAACCTTCTTTATCGAGTTTGCGCACAAGGGTCAGATCAAAAACTTGACTGATAGTCGCTTTTTTGGCGAGCGGCTCGCGCTCGCTGAGCTCGTCCAATAATTCTTGGAAAGACAGGGCGTCCGGTTCTAAATTCTCGGCGTAAAATTCCGTCGAGATGAAATCATAGGCTTTGTTCAACACATCGGTTTCGTTGGATTTCATGTAGTGCGCCAAGGCTTTGATACCTTCCTCGCGATTGCGCTTGAAACGCGCGATCGCTTCGACGAAAGCTTTCAGAAATGCCTCCACGGCCGCCGGATTCTCGCGCAAGAACCGACCGGATGCCACGGGACCGAGGTAAGGATAGTTCAAACTCACTTGAGAAAGCACGGTGTAACCGAGCTTCGAGAGGCGAAGACCTGACATGAAATCGAGCGCGGCCGCTTGCACCGCACCGGATTGCAAAGCCGCTAACCGCTGCGGTGAACCGCCCACCTGGAGCATGGTGATATCCTTGTCGGGATTGAGCCCCAACTTGCGCAGCGCCACCTGCGACGCAATGGCGCTCACATCAGCCAGGCGATTGACCGCGAGCTTGCCGCCGATGAGATCTTTGGCGCTCTTGATATTTTTAGCAACGACCATCGTGTAGGGGAAAATCTTCGACGTGACGCCCAACATTCGGACGTCGCCGCCGCGCAGGATTGCCGTCACGGTTTCGGCCACGCCGTTCTGCGCCGCTTGGGCTTGCCCCGCGACCATAGCTTGCAGCAGCACGCTGCCACCTTGGATGAAGACCAATTTCGCATCGATGCCGTATTTTTCGTACAGTCCGACGTCGCGGGCAAACCACAGCGGCGCAAATTGGCTGCTGGTCGTCGGATAGGTGATCACCATGCTCTCCAGCGCCCGCGCCGGAGAATCCCACAGCGATAACGCCAATAGAGCCACAATGAAAAATTTCATCTGCGCACAAAGGCCTTTATCCAGCCACGAAGGTCTGCACATCCTTCGTTGTGAGTATGTCTGTTTCTGGGCCTACTTGTCCTTCTTGAATGCGCCGAAACCCGGCCGGTACTCACCTTCGATGAACTGTTTGATTCCCTGATCCTTCCACGCGCCGCCTTGAAGAAAGGAGAGCTGATCGCTCTTCGCCGAGCTATAGCTCAACGCCGTTTCAAAGTCGGGAATCAGCAGACTGTCGCGGTAGGCGTCCTTACAGGCGCGCAGCGCCAGCGCATCCTTTTCGGCCAGCTTCGCGGCAACCTTATTCGCCTGGTCCATCAACGACGCTCTCGGCACCGAAAAGGTAACGAAGCCAATTTCCGCGGCGCGTTTGCCGTTGAAAGTTTCGCCGGTGAGAATGTAGTAGATCGCATCGCGCACCCGCATGATTTGCGAGATCTGCTTAGTGACTGGCCCGCCGGGGAAATGGCCGAAGTTCACTTCCGAGAGTCCGAAAGTTGCCTCATCCGCCGCAATCGCAATATCGCAGCCCGAGACGATGGAAAACGCGCCGCCGAAACAAAATCCGTTGATCGCGGCGATCGTTGGGACGGGAAAAGCGCGCAAGATGCGCACGCGCCACTCGAGGGCTTTTTCCAGTAGGCGCTCGAATTCCATGCGGTCGCGCTGCTCGTAGAAAAACTCTTTCAGATCCTCGCCCGCGGAGAAGCTCTCGCCTGCGCCGGTCAGAATAAGCACGCGCAGGTCCTTATCAAATCTTAGCTCGGTCAAGACTTCGAGCATCTCGTGATGGAGTTTGGGATTCATCGCGTTGCGCTTGTGCGGCCGGTTAAACGTGATCGTTGCAATATTGTCGCGGCGCTCGACTAGAATGGTTTCGTAGTTTGCCATAACAATCCCTTCGCCTGTACACAGGGTAGACACACAGATCCGTCCCTACTAGTGTCCGATCTTGTGTTCTTCGTGTGCCCTTCCAAAATCGAGGTGGACAAGGAGATGTGAGTTCCAAAACCGTCACTCCCGAATGCTTTAATCGGGGGTCCAGTCCGAATGCCGCCTGTGGTGAGCACCGTCGAACCACCGCTAAAAGCATGCGGGAATGACAGCTCTCTCGGAGAATACGGGCTAGAATTTTTTGAGCGTGATAGTCCGTTTCATTCTCGTCCATGCGCGTAAGATCACGAAATCATTTCGTGTTGTGGCATGACTTAGACTTGACCCCGCTAATTCCGCGATTTCACCCAGCGCACGCGACTTTGCGATAGCCCCAAGCCGGCAAGCATGCCAGCCATCCGGATCGGCGTGCCGATCCCTTCGACCACCGGCACACCCACCTGCTCCTGCAGCCACTGAGGTTTGATGTGCACTGGGCATTGACTGATGCCCATCGGATAAATCACCTCCGCGCCTTGATCGACGAGCTTTTTTGCTTCGCTGACGAAGTTGGCGACCACTTCATCGTGGTGCGCAGCGAGATCGGGCAGATCGAAGCCGCTTACGCCAAACCCGACGATGTGCTGCTCCATACCGTAGCGACGAATGATCGCGCGGGAAAACGTCACCAGGCTTGGATGATAAACCATGACGCCGAAGCGATCGCCGATTAGCGAAGCCACATGGAGGCAAGCCTCGGTGGGACCGACCACAGGAATATCAACCGCAGATTTGCCGCCGTCGACGCCCAAATCAAGCGTGCCAAGCGGAACCACGGCGTCGTAGCCCTCTTTTTCGGCGCGCTTGAAACTTTCAATAAAGGCGGGCGCTACGAGCTGAATCTCGGTAGGCGTCATACCGTAAAAATATGGGCTCGCC
>DATIEH010000546.1:0-12706 GCA_035455905.1 Binatia bacterium
GAACTGGACTACCCCCTCTTGCTTAAGACTAACGCCGCCTAGAAAACTTTTCGGGTTGGGCTCACCTGGTCTGCGCCACCATCAATGCAGCGTCGGTTGCTCGAAGCTATAATCGGACGCTGCGCCATCGCCACGCTCAAACGTAAACTCCTCGCCGTCTGCATCGACATGCACCCGATCGCCCTCTTTGAATTCTCCAGCGAGGATCTTAACCGCCAGTGGGTCCTGAATCAATCGCTGAATCGTGCGCTTCAGAGGACGAGCGCCGTAAACTGGATCGTAGCCTTTGTCAGCCAACAACGCTTTGGCGCGGTCGCTAATCTCCAACGACAATTTTCGAGCTGCGAGATTTTGGCGCAACCGATTGAGCTGAATGTCGACAATCGATTTTATTTGCTCGCGGCCGAGATTGTTGAACACGATGATTTCATCCACACGATTCAAGAATTCCGGTTTAAAGGCTTCGCGCAGAGCGGCATTCACCCGTTGCTCCATTTCTCGGCGATCGCTGGCACCGAGATCGAGAATGTACTGGCTGCCGAGGTTTGAGGTCATAATGATGACCGTGTTTTTGAAATCGACCGTGCGGCCTTGGCCATCGGTCATGCGGCCATCTTCGAGAATCTGCAACAGCGCGTTGAAAACGTCGGGATGCGCTTTTTCGATTTCGTCGAAGAGCACGACCGAGTAAGGCCGGCGGCGCACCGCTTCGGTCAGATAGCCGCCTTCCTCGTAACCGACGTAACCCGGAGGGGCGCCGATCAAACGCGATACCGAGTGCTTTTCCATGAATTCGGACATATCCAACCGAACCATCGCCTGTTCATCGTCGAATAAGAACTCCGCCAAGGCCCGGCAAAGCTCGGTTTTTCCGACGCCGGTGGGACCGAGAAAGATAAACGAGCCAATGGGTCGGTTCTGGTCCTGCAACCCAGCGCGCGCCCGTCGCACCGCGTTTGCCACCGCATGGATGGCGCTCTCCTGGCCGATCACGCGGAGCTTCAGGCGATCTTCCATTTTGAGCAGTTTCTGGAGCTCACCCTCGAGCATTTTGGAGACCGGAATTCCCGTCCATTTTGCCACGACTTCCGCCACGTCTTCGGCATCCACCTCTTCCTTCAGCATCTTCTGGTTTTTCTGCAGCTCGGCGAGTTTCTGATTCGCCTCCTCCAGTTCCTTCTGCAGCTGGGTCAGAGTGCCATAGCGGAGCTCCGCTGCGCGGTTTAGATCGCCGCGCCGCTCAGCCTGCTGCTCTTCGACCTTCGTCGACTCGATCTTCTCCTTCAGCGAGCGGATTCGTTGAATCGACTCTTTCTCGTTTTGCCAGTGCGCTTTGAGAGCGCTTGAGGTTTCGCGCAGGTTCTCGATCTCGCG
Organism: Binatia bacterium; assembly: GCA_035455905.1. Classification (GTDB taxonomy): domain Bacteria; phylum Desulfobacterota; class Binatia; order UBA9968; family UBA9968; genus DP-20. Next base: position 1,375 of record DATIEH010000546.1, read on the forward strand.
CTCAAGTTGCGCGAGACGATCGCGCGACGCCTTGTCTTCCTCGCGTTTGAGCGCCTGGCGCTCGATTTCGAATTGGAGAATTTTTCGTTCGACTTCATCGATTTCGATCGGCATGCTGTCGATCTCGATTCGCAAACGCGACGCTGCTTCGTCGATCAAATCGATGGCTTTATCCGGCAGGAAACGATCGCTGATATAGCGATGTGACAACGTCGCGGCGCTGATAATCGCGCCATCCGTAATGCGGACGCCATGATGCACCTCGTAGCGCTCCTTCAAACCGCGCAGGATGGCGATGGTGTCCTCCACCGATGGCTCGCGGACATAAACCTGCTGGAAGCGCCGTTCGAGCGCCGGATCCTTTTCGACCCGCTTACGGTACTCATCCAACGTGGTCGCACCGACGCACCGGAGCTCGCCGCGCGCGAGCGCCGGCTTTAGCATGTTGGAGGCGTCCATGGCGCCCTCCGCGGCGCCGGCGCCGACCAAAGTATGCAGCTCGTCGATGAACAGCACGATCTGGCCGCTCGCCTCGGTCACTTCCTTCAGAACGGCCTTTAACCGATCTTCGAACTCACCGCGGAACTTGGCGCCGGCGACTAGGGCTCCTAAATCGAGAGCGATCAGGCGCTTGTCCTTCAAGCCTTCGGGCACGTCGCCATTGACCATGCGCAAAGCCAATCCTTCGACGATGGCGGTTTTGCCGACTCCGGGCTCGCCGATCAGCACCGGGTTGTTCTTAGTGCGGCGCGATAAAACCTGAATGACCCGGCGAATTTCGTCATCGCGACCGATCACCGGATCGAGTTTGCCCTTACGCGCAAGATCGGTGAGATCGCGGCCGTACTTTTCCAGGGCCTGATATTTTTCCTCTGGGTTGGGATCCGTGATGCGCTGCGCACCGCGAATGCTTACGAGCGCATTCAAGATCTTGTCCCGCGTCGCGCCGTAGTCCTTGAGAATCTTGCCCGCCTCACCGCTATCCTGGATCAGGGCGAGCAGCAGATGCTCCGCCGAGACGTACTCGTCTTTTAGCGATTCGGCTTCGGATTCAGCGGTTTCGATGAGCTTTTTCAGTCTCGGCGTGATGTAGCTCTGGCCAGTACCGCCGGTGACCTGCGGCATGCGATCCAAAGCTTTTTGCAGCCTGTCCGTCAGGCCCCCAACCGGCACGGCTAATTTCTGCAGCAACGACACGGTCACGCCATCTTTTTGGCCGATAAGCGCAAAAAGCAGATGCTCGGCGTCGATTGCCTGGTGATTCCGTTTGTCAGCAAGTCCTTGGGCTTGCTGCAACGCTTCCTGTGATTTGGTAGTGAGTTTGTCTAGTCGCATTTTTTCCTCGCTATGGAGGAAACTAAGCATCGTTCAAACACCTGTCAAGAAAGCAAAAAACTCGAATTATCGAGCGCGCAGCAAGTCCGGTTGCCGACCATGTCGGGATGATGCCAGAGCGGTTATAAGGGGCGGATCGCCGACCGGGGTGGGCAAAAACAAAGGAGAAAACGCCTCGGTAGCAGCTTTCACTGGCAGTCAGGTGGCGGCACGTTGCGAAATTAAGATTTGTACGATGACAGGTTTACCGGGCTAAACCGGGTGATCGGATAACGATTCCCTGTCCTTTAACAATATCGAATTCGAGCTGAACCGGCCGGATATCGGTGCAGCGCATCTTCTCAACGATCAAACTTCGCGCGAGAGCGCCGTCTCTCCAAACCATTTCCAAGACGATTGCACCGGCGACCAGGTATTCTTCAATGCCATGCAGTGTGCGCTCACCGGTTCGGGGAACGGCGTAGGAAGTGAGAAGATTGGTGGTGCGTGTGGTCGAGCGCAAAAGCTTAATCAGCAACCGTGCCTGGTCTTGAATGCGAATGCCGCTGTCACGCAGCAATACAAAAGGTCCGGCGGGATCGAGCGCCAGTCTGCTGGCGCCGAGCTGGTTGACAAACCCGGCGAGGTCGTTGACCGTTTTCTGGACATCAACATGACGCTCCCGATTGGCACCCGGTAAAGCACTGAGATAAGCACCGGCATTTAGAATTGCGAGCTCTTTGTTTTCGACGTGGCGTTCGAGGTCCCATCCGATGGATGCTGCCTGTTCAATAACATCGCCCGGCTCTTCGTCGGCGGTCACAAATATGCATCTTTCACCTCGTTTGAGACCCTCCACAACAAATTGAAGCGCAAAAATGGATTTCCCGGTGCCGGGCTCGCCAGTGACGAGAAAAGAACGCCCTTTGGGAAACCCGCCTTCCAGGAGCTGGTCAAGGCTGGGAATTCCTGTTGTTGTACGTACCGTCTGCAACATGATTACGCTATTTTATTTCCGATGCTTTCCAACGCCTTTTCCAGACAAAATCAGTGTGCCACCGCCGCCGTTGCGCCGAAGCGTCCGGATGGTCATGGATCTGCGACGCCAGCTCTACGTCGCCGGCTGGGCCAAGCCGGATTTCGCCAATGGTGAATTCTTCAGTTGCGCGAACTTTGCGGGCCTTTTCTTCTTCCAGCAGTTGGCGCAATGAATCTGTCTCATGACGGTAGTTTTGCTCGAGTGATTGACTCAGCGCCTCGCGCTCTTGCAAGGCCCAATCTTTCTGACTCAGCTCCGCCTGAAGCAACGCGAGCTGGGCTTGAAATTCTGAGCGCATTCGTTCCAATTCCGCCAGTGCGGCGTTGGCATTTTCGGCCATCGTAATCTCGGTTTCGTTCAACCGTTCCTGTAAAGCGTCCATGGCAGCCTTAACGGTGACCAGCTCATCATTGCGAGTTTGCAAGATTTGGCTTTTCTCTTCTGCTTCATGGAGCAACCGCTCGAGTTCCTCGCGCAGGCTTTGTTCTATCTCGAATCGGGAGAGGTCCTGATTCTGAGGAGGGGCAAGCAGTGGGTTTTGGAGGGGTCTCTCGACGGAAGCACGCTGCGCCAATTGCTGATTCAAAGCGACGAGTTGTTTTTTCAAGGCGCCAATTTCGGCCGCCCGACTCTCGACGATTAGCTGCGCTTCGGCGAGCTGCAGCCGTAGCTGGTCAAGCTTCGCATCCGTATTCCGTTGCAGCGCTTGCGCCGCAGACACGGCCGTCTGCAAATTTCCGTTGTCTTTTTGTAAGTCAGGGTCGCGCTGGTGATCGCCGCGGGGTTGACGGCGCAGTTCTTCATCTTGCGCCGTCTTCTCTCTCAAAGATGCGTTCTCCGAACGGAGCCGCGCCAGGTCTTGTTGTAAAACTTGGATTTTGCCGTGGAGCGCGAGCTCAACCGCCGAGACGGCCTCTTGGCGCTCCGTCAATGCGCGTTCTCTGACGGCGACTTCATGCTGAAGACTTTCAATTTGGCTCTGATAGGAAACTCGTGATTGGGTCAGCTCATCTTCAATTGTTCGCAGTTTCTCCAGCAGCTTCGCTTCGACCGCCCCGGGGGAGCCGTCGGTCGGCACGCGCTGACTTTCCCCGAGTGTATAACGAATGGCTGCCAATTCAGCCTCATGTTTCTGTTGAGCACGCTCTCTCTCATAGTTCGCTTTGGCCTGAGCCTGCTGAACACAAAGCTCCATCAAGCGCATTTGGGCGAGTAAAATGTCAATCTCGTTCAGCAAGAGAACTAACGGATCAGGTGACTTGAATTCATCCATCACAAAGACCGTTCATGTAGTCAGACCGGCAGTGGCCGGAGGTGAACAACGCTGTGACTTAAGCCAGAAACATGCCATGGCGAAATTTCATGTTTCAATATCAGAGACTTAGTCGAAACGAAAACGCCCACAGAATGGGCCGCTCGTAGATCACAAATTGTGGACAGCTTCCGTTGGCTTGGACAAAATTGTCAACAGTTGGTCACCGAAATCCGCTTCTAGATCAATTTGAAATGCACGTTTGCTGTCGATAGAATTCGCACCCATGCCGAAGTATTTTCGCCACAACATCGTTGCGATGGCCGGCTACGTACCGGGCGAACAGCCGGGAGACGATGGGGTCATAAAGCTTAATACCAACGAAAATCCCTATGGCCCCTCACCGAAAGTTAATGCGACGCTGAAACGTGCGGTGAACTCATCATTGCGTCTGTATCCGGAGCCACAGAGCGATACGTTACGCGCGGCAGCCGCACGGGTTTACGGTGTTAAACCCGCTAATATTATTGTCGGGAACGGTTCGGACGAAATTTTGTCCATGCTCCTCCGTTGTTTCGTCGGACCAGGGGATCGCGTGGCGTATCCCGTGCCGACTTATTCTTTGTACGATACGTTGGTGGAGATCCAAGACGGCAGCAAGGCAGCAGTGAATTATCCCGCCGATTTTTCTCTTCCGGCTGCGCTGGGAGAGCAGAACGCGGCGCTCACTTTTGTGTGCAATCCGAACGCGCCGTCCGGTACCCTGATATCCTTGCCGGCCATTGAAAAGCTGGCGCGATCAGTGTCGGGCATCTTAGCTGTGGACGAAGCTTACATTGATTTTGCCGCGACCGAAGGAGCCTCGACAATTCCGCTGATTCATCAACTCCCTAACTTGGTTGTCTTGCGTACTTTCTCCAAATCTTTCTCGCTGGCCGGCATGCGCATCGGGATGGCTTTTGCGGACGAGGAAATGATCGCTGGCATGATGAAAGTGAAAGACTCGTACAATGTGAATCGGCTGAGCTTGCTCGCCGCAACCGCTGCCCTCGAGGATCTGCCATGGATGACGCGCAATGCGCAGCGCATTCAACGCAGCCGCAAAAAGCTCAGTGCCGGTCTTGCGCGTCTGGGATATCACGTCTATCCATCTCAGGCTAACTTTGTTCTAGCCCGAAGAAGTGGCGAAAACATCAGGAGCGTTTACGAAGAACTCAAGCGCCGGAAGATTTATGTACGCTATTTCGACCTTCCGGGTCTGCAAGACTGCCTGCGGATTACGGTGGGCACACCGTCGGAGATAAAAATCTTCCTGAAGGAAATGGCTACACTAACGCACTAGGCCAGGTGAGTGCGCCAAATGGCGCAGGAGGGGAGCCATGCCGATCAAAATCAGGGATCTCGATCATATCGTTCTCAACGTGAGCGACATCCATCGCTCCCTCGATTTTTACATGAGGGTTTTGGGCTTGAGCGGTGAACGAATCGAACAATTCAAAGCGGGAACCGTCGGATTTCCGTCGGTTCGAATCAATAAACAAACCATCATCGATCTTTTCCCGGTAAAACGGATCGCTCCGGTTAGCGGAGAAAAGAGCAACGGCAATCTGAACCATTTCTGCCTGGTGGTTAGTGCCGATGATTTTCCCGGCGCCATCGATTGTCTGCGGGAAAATCAAATTGCGATTCGTGAGGGCCCGGTCTCCCGCTGGGGCGCCCAGGGACAAGCGACATCGGTCTATTTTCTTGATCCCGACGGCAACGAGATCGAGATCCGTTGCTATTAAGTCATGGCTGCTATGCAGCCGCGATTCGCTCTACTTTCACTTTGACAATCCGTCTCCCTTCCATGTCGACAATGGTCAGCTTATAGCCGTTGTTCTCGACCCATTCGCCGCCGCGCGGAATGCGTTTCAGCCGCGCCAGCATAAAACCCGCCAGCGTGTGGTAATCGGGCGATTCTTCAAACGGCAAATCGAAATCAGCTTTGAGGTCCTTCAGCAAAGCCGAGCCCTGAATGACCATTGAGCCGTCCGGTAACCGTTCTACGGGACCGATTTCCTCACGGTCATATTCATCACGAATCTCGCCGACGATTTCCTCGACCAGGTCTTCGAGGGTCGCGAGCCCTTCGACTTCGCCGAACTCGTTGACGACCAAAGCCATGGCGAGCCGCCGCCGTTGCATTTGTTTCAGCAGTTCGCTGATCGGAAGCGTGCTCGGCACAAAAAAGGCGGGATGGAGATGATCGCGAATCCGGAATTCGCTTTTCTCCTGAAACGCTTTGAAGACATCCTTGTTGTAAAGAATGCCGATCATCTTGTCCAATTCACCTTCATACACCGGTATGCGTGAAAAGCCGCTTTCGACAAAACTCTTTGCCACTTCGGCAAAGGAAGCGTGGACTTCCAATGCGTGAATCTCGGTGCGCGGAATCATGACCGCTTTCGCCGGAGTATCGGTGAACTCGAATACGCTATGAATCAATTGCTCCTCGGTCTCGTTGAAAATACCCTTGGCCGCCCCTTCGCGGATCAACGATTTCACCTCGTCGACGGAAATAAAGCTGGCAGTTTCATTTTCGCCGCCACCGAATAGCCTGAGCACGAGATTACTCGATGCGGTCAGAGCCTTTACGAAAACAGAGGTGATCCGGGCGACAAAATCGATCGGGCGAGCGACAAAGCAGGCGATCTGCTCCGAATATCGAAGTGCAAGGGACTTGGGCACCAGCTCGCCAAGAACGAGCGACAGATACGATATCGGCAAGACCACGATGAGAAGCGCAATGGCTTCGGCCCATCGTGCCGCGAAAGAAAACGGCAACACGGCAATCTGTGGTTTCAGGTAACCGCTCGCCGCCGCGCCGCCGATGGCCGACGCGAAGGTGCTGATGACAGTGACGCCGATTTGCACCGTGGCTAAGAAGCGATCGGGATCGGCCTTGAGACGCGCCACCACGGCAGCCGATCGGACCCCGCGCTCGACCAGAGCATCGATGCGGCTCTTACGCATGGCGATCATGGCGATTTCTGATGCCGCAAAAAAGCCATTGGCGAGGATCAGGAAAAAAATCAGAATCGGTTCGAGCCAAATATAGTCTGTGGTCATGTCACTGTCTCCGGTCTTTGCCGCTAAGGAACGTCGGCAAAAGCGCTGGCACTGTCGGCGGATTTAGCAATGGAATTGGCGACGGAACGCCATGATTGCGAGGCAGGGTTCGGCGATCGGTTTGCTGGGAATTCTAGCGCCATGCCGGCAAAAGGCAAGGGGAGCGTTTACCGTTCAGATCCTTTCGCGTAGGATACCCTCGGCATGGCGGAGAAGCAGAGCGAAACGACCTCCATCCAGGGGACCGTCGGGCGCATCACTTATCAACACCCGGAAACGCACTACACGGTGGCGCGCCTGGACGAGGAAGCCGGCGGCGGAATCACCATCGTCGGGACCGTTTTTCCCGTTTCCGAAGGCGAAGAGATTAAAGTGACGGGCACCTGGAAGCGCCATCCTCGCTACGGCTTGCAGTTTCAGGTCGATCACTGGATCAAGGTCGATCCGGCGACACGCGAAGGAATCGAGAAATATCTCGGCTCGGGGTTGATCAAAGGCATCGGCCCGACGTATGCGAAACGGCTCGTCGCCGCTTTTGGACTTGAGACGCTTCAAATTTTGTCAGAGCAGCCGCTGCGCGTGATGGATGTCGAGGGCATCGGCGACGTGCGTGCGCGACGGATCATTCAAGCGTGGCAACAACAGCGCGGTATGCAGGATGTCATGGTTTTTCTTCAAGGTCACGGAGTGGGGGCTTCGCTGGCACTACGAATCTACCGCGTATTTGGCGCGGACACGATCACCCAAGTTCGTGAGAACCCTTACGCGTTGGCGCAGCAGGTGCACGGCATCGGGTTCCTGTTGGCTGACCGTCTGGCCAATCAGATCGGCATCCGAGGCGACTTTCCCCTGCGGGTACAAGCTGGAGTTCTGCATGTGCTGCGGGAGATGGCGGAACGCGGCCATTGCTTCGCTGCGTTTACAGCGCTCAAGCAAAATGTCGCGGCGCTGTTGAATGTGGATGAGGATCCCGTGGAGGCCGCCATCGGCAAGCTCGCAGCCAAAGGGGATTTGGTGCTGCACGAGAACGAAAACGCAGATGCCCAAGTTTATTTGGACGAGCTTTACCAAGCAGAGCGCCGGATTGTTCGCGCGTTGCAAAATCTTTTATCGACGCCCTCCACTCTGGAGGGCACACCCCTTCTCGCCCACCGCGAATGGCCGAACGGCCTCTCGCGGGGAAAGGTCGATCTGGTCAGTCCCGAGTTATTTGCGCCCTCGGCGGTCACGCTCGACGAAGAGCAGATGCGCGCCGCCGAGCAGGCGCTCAAAGAAAAGGTTCTGGTGATCACCGGCGGCCCGGGCACCGGGAAAACGACCCTCTTGACTGCGCTTCTGGCAATCCTAAATCGGGCCAAGCTGCGCTTTGCATTGGCGGCTCCCACCGGCCGAGCCGCCAAACGGATATGCGAAAGTACCGGAGAAGACGCACTGACAATCCACCGGTTACTCGAGTACAATCCGCGCGACGGCGGCTTTCAGCGCAACGAAGAGAATCCACTGGAGGCCGATTTCATCATCGTCGACGAGACCTCCATGGTCGATTTGCCGTTGATGGATCACTTGCTGCGCGCCATCGACCCGCGCAGCCATCTGATTCTTCTCGGCGATGTCGATCAGCTGCCCTCCGTTGGACCGGGCAGCGTGCTGCGCGACTTTATCGATTCCGGCGTCGTTCCGAAATTTGTCTTGCGGCGAATTTTTCGCCAGGACCGGGAAAGTTTGATCGTTGCCAATGCGCATCGGATCCTGCAAGGAAAATCACTCTGGTTAGGTGAAAACGGCGATAACCGCGACTTTGCATTCATTCCGCATGAATCCGAGGATGACATTCTCATGACGCTGAAAACGCTGGTGCGTGAGCAGATTCCGCTATCGCTCCAGCTGAATCCAAACGAGGTGGTTCAGTCGATTCAGGTGCTGACGCCGATGCATCGCGGCATGCTCGGGACGGTCAATCTGAACAAGGAACTGCAGGCGCTGCTGAATAGTAACGGCGCCACTTTGGAGCGCGCTGGATCGCGATTACGCGCCGGCGATAAGGTGATGCAGTTGCGGAATAATTACGAAAAGGGCGTGTTCAATGGCGATCTGGGACGAATTGCCAGCATCGATCCGGAGGATGGCAGCGCCAAAATCGATTTTATCGATCGCGTCGTCGAATACGATTCCGACGAGCTCGATGAGATCACTTTAGCCTATGCGACGTCGGTGCATAAAAGCCAAGGCAGCGAATATCCCGTGGTGGTGATTCCCCTGCACACCTCGCATTATGTCATGCTGCACCGGAGCATCCTTTACACCGCCGTGACGCGGGGCAAAAAACTAGTCGTGATCGTGGGGAGCCGCAAAGCCTTGGCGATGGCGATCCGTAATGTTCGCGTGGAGAGGCGTAATACCGGTTTAACCGAAAAGCTCCGCACGCTGATTCGGCATCCGGCGCAAGTTATTTAGCGATAGACAACCCGTGCTGAATTAGAGCGATGGCGACGGCTTAGTGAAACAATCGACCTAGCCTAGGGTCGGTATGCTGAATGCCGAGTTTTTTGAGACAAGCCCAGAGCGTCGCTTGATTGCTGTTGATGACGGGTTTGCCCAATTCCGTTTCCAAGTCCGAAATGGCTTCGATCATCCGTGTATTCGTGCAGCTCAGAAAATAGCCGTCGGCCTCCGGGCGGATATTTTCTTTGACCACAGCTTTCCACTCTTGCGGCGTGACCGCAGCGTAGGCGTGAGTTTCAAGACCGAGCCCCACCTCGTGCAACACCTTGTAACCGGTTTCGCTGAGATAGTTCACTTCGAGCTGATTCGTTGATTGCACGTAGGGGCTTAAGAGCACGAGCTTTTTGATTCCCGCTTGGTCGAAAGCTTGTGTGATCGCCTGTGCCGTGGTGATCGTCGGACAGCCGCTTGCTTCTTCGATGATTTCAACCAATGCCTTTTCATGGGCTAGGCCGCTCTCCATGGAGTTGGCCGTGCAGTGAAACACGATCACTCCCGGTTTGACGTCGGAAATCGCCTGCGCCGCTTCGCTCAACGGCCCTTTGAGCTCGCTCAGCGGTTTGCGAAATTTGCCGGTCATACGTAACCGTGTGACATGCACGCCGAGGCCTGGGGGTGCATAGGCGTTAAACTGCGGCTCCGTCAGGCGATTGCTCGATGGTATGATTAGGCCGATGCGCGGTTCGGGAGTCATTTCTGTCCAAAGTCGTTCGAAAAGTTCAAATCGTTCAATCGTTCGCGTTGCTCGCTCCGTTCAACCGCTTCGCTCGAACGGCTTGAACCATCGGCTTACAGCCCGGGCGCTCCGAGGCTATAAAAACGACGCGCGTTGCCGTGCAGAAACGCCGCTTTGTCGGCGGCGGTGATTTCTTCGTTCTCGAGAAATTCATTGATCTCATGCTTGCAAAACTCGTTATTAACCTCGTGCGGATAGTCGCTCGAATAAACCCAAGGCTTGTTGCCGACCCGTTTTATGGCGTGAGCGATATCCGGCTCTTCCCCTTCACAGCCGACAAAGATTCGGCCGGCATCAATGTGCCCCGCGATGTATTCGCTCACCTTCTCCTTCGGCCGAAGCTCTAAAAAACGCTTACGCGGATCATGCTGAATATGAGTTTCCCAGGAGCGGTCGAAGCGCTCCAAGCACACGAGAAGCCAGGCGACGCCACCTTCCATAAAACCGAATTTCACATTCGGGTATTTGTCGAAAACGCCGTTGAAGACAATACCCCCGAAGGAGATCATCTGACCGAAAGGATGACCCAAGGAATGGACGGGCGCATAGGGGCTTAAATCATCCAGGCCCAAATTTTCATGAGCGCCGCCGTGAATTCCGATGGCACAGCCGAGCCGGTTTGCTTCCTCGTAAATCGGCCAGTAGCGCTGGTCACCAAGATTAGCCTGGATGCCGGTGGAAGGCAGCATCGCACCACACATGCCCAGTTCCTTGACAATTCTTTGCAGCTCCGCGACGGCGGCTGAGGGTTCCTGGAGCGGGATCAGCCCCATCGCCTTGAACCGCGGATTTTTCTTCATATAGGTGCTGTAAATCCAATCGTTGTAGGCGCGTGCTACATCAATGGCCCAGTCGCGGCTAACGATTTTTCCAAACGCCAAACCTAGTGTGGTGTAAAGCACTGTGGTTTCGATACCCACGTCTTCCAAAAAGTCCACCCAACCATCAGGCCCTACCTTGTTGAATGCGCCCGGCTGAAAATCGTGCAGATTGGCGGAATGCAGATGGTCGAGGGGCGGAAACGGATTGAAAAAACTGTGGGTCTCATATTTATCCCGATACGCTTGAGGCATGTAATTGATGATTGCCTGGCAATCTTCGATCACGTGACCGTCGCCATCAATGACTGTGTGGCCGTTAAACGCCATGGGCATTCCCTCCTCAGGTTAGGTCATCAAGCAGGATCATTTTTGTCAAGTCCGAACAGTTCTGGTTTGTAGTCGGTTGCCGGTCTAACTGGGAACAAGGAACGTGAAACTAGAAATTAACTGCCCGCTCCGCCGAACCACTTCGTATACAACTGATCGTAGGCGCCGTTTTCTTTTAGCTTCAGCAGCGCTTCGTTAACCCGTTTTCGTAGTGGGCTATTGGAGGGAAA
>DATIEH010000547.1:0-12182 GCA_035455905.1 Binatia bacterium
GTTGTTGGCTCTATCTCGGACATGAATGCGAAATTCCCAATCCCGGCGATTTCGTTATGCGCTATATGGGAGAAGAGCCCGTGATTCTCTGTCGTGATCTGGCGGGAAGGCTGCGCGCGCACTTGAATCTGTGCCGACATCGAGGCAACCGGGTGTGCCGCGCCGATCGCGGCAATACCAAGCTCTTTACTTGTTCGTACCATGGCTGGAGTTATGGCACTGATGGTCAGCTTGCGCTCGTTCCGATGATCGACGCATTCAAAGGTCTCGACCGGGAAAAATGGGGATTGATTCCAGTTGCGCAAATCGACAGCTACAAAGGGCTCATCTTCGCGACATTCGACGCGGCGGCGCCCAAGCTGACCGAGTATCTGGGCGACATGGCCTGGTATCTCGATATTCTTCTCGATCGCCGCGCCGGCGGAACCGAAGTCAGCGGTCCGCACCGTTGGCTGCTCGATGCCAACTGGAAGACCGCGGCGGAAAATTTCGGCGGCGACGGCTATCACATTACGTCGACACATGGCTCGGCGCGTGAGCTCGGCGTAGACACCACGACGAGCCAGACGCGGCAGTGGAACAAGGGATGCCAGATTTCCTGCGGCAACGGTCATATTCTGGTTTCATGGATAACACCTCCGGAGAGCGGGCCGTGGTTCGCACAACCGGACGATCAGCTCGTCGATTACATGAAAGAACACGCCGAGGAAATCGAAAACCGTCTGGGTATTAAACGGGCGCGGCAAATTGCCCCGTCGGCAGGGACGGTCTTTCCGAATCTGTCAGTGCACTGGCTCACGCGCACGATTCGGGTGTGGCAGCCCCGCGGGCCGGACAAAATGGAAATCTGGAGCTGGGCGATTGTCGACAAGGCAGCGTCATCGAAAATTAAAGAAGTCATGCGCTTCGTTTCCCAATTCCGTTTTAGCCCGAGCGGAGTCTTCGAGCAGGATGATATGGACAATTGGATCCAGGTGACGGGCGCGGCGAAGAGCTTGATCGGGCGGCGCCATCCGGCCAATTACCAGATGAGCGGTAATGAGCCGCCGCTCGAAACCGATTTACCGGGAACGGTCGCAAGCCGCTTCAGCGACAACAATCAACTAAGCCTTTACATGCATTGGGCGAAGATGCTGCAGGCGAATAGCTGGAGCGAGATGCTGAGCGCGCAAAATGGCTGATTCGTTGCGCTGTGAAGTCGAAGATTTTTATTACGCCGAAGCGGAGCTTCTGGATAACCGGCAATTTCGCGAATGGTTCACATTGCTCGCGGACGACATCCGCTACTGGATGCCGATACGGCATAACCCGCTCGAGCGCTCTAGCGACATAAAGGGCGAGCTCTCAAAAGCGGGCGGCGGGTTTTACTTCGATGACGATAAAGCCAGCTTGCGAATCAGGGTCGAGCGGGTTTATGCCAGAAATGCCTGGGCTGAGATGCCGCCGTCGCGCACGCGCCATTTAGTCACGAATGTGAGAATCAAAAACGACGACGGCAGCGCCGTCGAGGTGCACGCCAATTTTATAGTCTACCGAACCCGCATGGAAACCGACCAGGATCTTTTCGTAGGGGAACGGCAAGATATTTTGCGCCGTGCGAACGGCAGGTTCCAGATCGCCCGGCGCACGATCATTTTGGATCAGGCGGTGCTGTCGGCGAAGAACATCAGCGTATTTTTGTAAGATTCTTGCGCTGCAATGAATGCGCTGGCTACAGTTTTTCGTTTGATTTCAGCGCGTCGAGCGCCTGCTGCACCAGTTTTCGTCGCAGCTCTTTTTCGTCGGCCAGGGGGAGTTTCGCATCGCCGGTGACGTGGACGATTCCCGTGCCCAATACCACGCGATTGGAACCGACCATCTTGGCGATTGGTTTCGCGGCGGTGATTTGCACCACCGGAATACCGGCTTTCTCGAGTTCCGTGGTAATCGCAGCGCCGCTGCGAGTGCTGGTTCCTCAGGTGGATGTCAGGATGACAGCGTCCACTCCTGCTTGTTTGACCTTCGCCGCCATTTCCCGGCCGAGGCGGCGCGTGTTGGAAAGCGGATTGGACCGGCCGCAGGTGGAGAGAAACTCATCATGCAGCTTGCCGATGACGCCGCTTCTTTCCATTTCGCGCATCGCATCCACCGGCACTAGGCGATCCGGATCCTCCTGGACGAAGCGCGTGTCATAACCGCCGTGGGAAACTTCGTACTCTTCACCACGAAGATCGTCATTTTCGGCGATGCTGTAAGATCCCCAGCGAGTCGCGGCCGTGCCTTCAATCCGATCGGGATTGCCTTTGGGAACCAGTCCGCCATCGGTGATCAGCATGACTTTCGCTTTCGATAAATCTTTTACCGCCGCCGGGATCGGTACGGGTGCAAAGGAGGTTGCCGGCATCTCCGATTGGAATGGCTTTCCTGCCATTTTTACCAAGAGCATGTCGACGAGCCGGCTCGCCGCCGTTTGCTCGACCAACTGATCCCGCAGCCAGCCGCGCTGCAGATAACCCTCTTCATGAGGCAAACCTATCGGTAAATTGGCAAGAAGTTTCTTGCTGAGCGCCGCCATCTTGGCAATGACATCGCGCAGCTTGGCAATGCTGGTTCCGGAGTCGATGATGTAAAGCGCATCCCGATGAAGATCGACGCCGGGATTCTCTTCGCTCATGGCGGTGACGACCGGAATCTTCAATTCGTTCTGGACAGCGCGACAGAGAGCACCGGCAGCCATGCCGTAACGACCGGCATCGAAGCAAGGCCCGGCAGTGAATAGGTCGATATCTGCGGTCCGCAGTTTTACCAATACCGCCGCCGTGAGCTCATCCTGATGCTCGACGGCATAGTTATCGCCGCAGACAAAAGTCAGAGCCACGCGAGCGTTATCGCCGAGCGCAGATTCAAGCAACTTGCCCGGTCCGACTGCCCCGTCGCGAATCTCCAAACCCTTACCCGCGTGCTCTTCTGCACCAATGCCACCGAAAAACTGATTCAGATAATGTGCGACACGCATGCTCGCTCCTAGTGCGTAGTAGCAGGGGCGCAGCATCATGCTGCGCCCGTATAGCTTTAGTAGACCAGTGCCCTCATTCGCGATGCGCCCTGTTGATTGGTGACGCCGATTACGTTGGGCGCGTCAATTGTCATCGGTCCGCTCAGCAAATTCCGGAACTGTGGTGTCGCGGCGATCACCCGATCGAGCCGCGGCAGTTCCCAGCGCATGCCGTTGCCGCCGTTATATACGATCGCGTCCACTTCGGGGACATTGAATAACAGCGCCGACTCCACACGCCGGTCTCGCGAAACATCGGAGACCATCACCGCCGTGCGGATTCCCATGTTTTCCAGCAAGCGAGCGGTTTCTGCGAGATCGGCATGGGGCAAACCGCCGCCATACTTGGAGAGCACCGCGCCTTCGGCGCCCAAATTCCACTGGACCAGACGGGCCGCAGATTGACAGTGGCGCTCGCGGTCGAAGTTGTCCGCGCCGGCAATGGTCGCAATCGTGCCGACAAAATTGATCTCACGAGCATGATGGCGACGATAAAGATCGAGGATGATCGGGTGATTTTGATAAAAATAGGTTTCGGTGCCGCCGAACCAGGAATGCAGAGACGGCACTACGGCGCCGTCAAGCCATTCGTCAGGATGGAGCACCACCGGCAACATGCCGTCAGTATTGGCGCCGTACAGAATCGGCTCATCGACTTCCGGCTTGCGTTGCCGCGAAAAGATTTGCCCGACATAAGCGATGCGCGGCAAACCTTCACGGCCGGTTTCCGCTGGACCGACAGGTTCAAAGTGCGTTACCGACTCGGGTGCTTCAGCCGCAGCGAGTCGCGCCAGCGCCACGGCGACACGAAGGCCGGCGAGACGGTAAGCTTTTTCAACCGCTTGACGACTCAATCCCGGTTTGGTTTGCGGAATCACCAGTAAGTGATGAAGATTTGCATAGTCACTCGCGTTTGCCGGAGCACCGCTCATTTCGAGCACCCTGCCGGTCGCGCTGCGCGTCAGATCCGGTGAAATTTCCGCGAGTACGGAAACAGCGGCGCCTTTTAGAACGTCGGTCGTTCCAACACCGGCCGTTGTCGCGGGGCCTAAAATTCCCGGAAAATCAGCGCCGCCGGCTGGCGCTTTCGCCCGCGGCTCGATCACATCGAAGATCGGGCCGGCGCGGCATGGCTCGCCGGGACGGGCAATTTCGAAGTGAACACCGACAAACGCAGGTTCTTGGAGAACAACTCGACCAAGGCTATCGGCATCGACGACCAGAACGGTGCCGTCGAGACGCGCCGGAGCACTAAATTGCAGATCAGTGATCGGGTGATTTGCCAAAGTGAGCTGCATGGACTTTCGTCTACTCTAAACGCGGCCGTGATACGGCCAACCGCGATGGCTGCCGCGATCTTATGCCGTGCAGAAGAAAGTTGTCAATGAAGAGGGGAAAATCCTTAGTCCGGCGAGCAGCGCGGCTAGCGCCCCTTACGGATTGCTGTGAAAGCGTGATAATAGCGATCAGAGATCGACCGACGACCTCTTTATGCTGCGCTTTTCACCAAACCGGAACCTCGCTCACCTGGTTCGTTGGTTCGAGTCTGAGCACGACGCCTTCGCGACAGCCCGGGCACAAGACCGACCGGTAGTGGTTTTTCTGGGGGCGTTTTGGTGCCGTTATTGCCAGCGTATGGATGAAGAAGCGTTTTCGGATCGGGAAAACATGGCATTGCTGAATGCCTACTTCGTCGCTTTGCGTGTGGAAAATGCCAAGCGGCCCGATATTGACGCTCGATACAATCTCAATGGCTGGCCGACGATTGCCTTCCTAGCTCCCCACGGCAAACTACTGGCCGCCAGCAATTATCTTCCTACGGTGGAATTCAAAGAGCTTTTACTGAACGTTTACATGGAATACGAGCAAAACAAAGAAGAGTTTCGCGCAGGGCTTCAAAGCACAAGTCTCGACCCCGCCCCGCCACAATTTTTCGTAAGCCGCCAACCCGACGTGTCCTGTCTGAAAGAGATTACCGAATCGATCATTGGGACAGCGGATCACGACAACGGCGGCTACGGCAATGGTCAAAAATTTATTCATGCCGAAGTAAACGAATTCTTGCTGTCGCGCTACGATGAAACTCATGACGCGAGGTTTGTCGATCACGTTCGGCTGACATTGGAGCGCATGCGCTCGAGCGCGATCTATGACGCCAAGGAAGGTGGATACTTCCGCACCACCACCGGAGCCGACTGGGTGCAACCTCATCGCGAAAAGCTGCTAATCGAGCAAGCGGGGTTGCTGCTGAACTGCCTGCACCTCTTCCGTATTACCCAAAGCCGTGATCACGCGCGGATGGCCGAGGAAATCATCGACTATCTGGATCGCAAGTTATTCGACTCGGCTAAACCCGCGTTCTTTGGCTGCGAGGATTTTCTGCGCGTTGAAACGAAATCTTCCAATGACGCGTTTTTCACGATCATCGATGCTTGCATTTACACCGATGCGAATGCGCTCGCTGTCAGCGCGTATCTGGACGCCGCGGCTATGCTAAATCGCCCCGAGCACGAAAGCCGGGCTTTAAAGGTCCTCGACTTTCTTTGGGATCACAACCGCGATGAACGGGGCATGTTCCATTACTTCGATGAAGCGCCACAGGTTTCCGGTCTGCTCATCGATCAGGCGCGGATGGGAATCGCGCTGGTGCGCGCATTTGCTGCCACAGGCGAGACAAATCTGCTCGATCGCGCGACGAAGTTGGCGGAAGTGATCGTTGCGCAACTAGAATGCGCAGGGAGTGGTTACTTCGATCGTGGTCAGAGTGACTTGGATTTTTTTGGACCGCGTTTGATTCTGATCGATCAAAACGGTATCGCGGCATCATTCTTTCTCATGCTAGCGAAGGCGACCGGACAGGCGAAATACAGGGATGCAGCGGTCGGCGCATTCAGTGCGTTGAGCGGCGATTCTGCCAGCTATGGAATTCAGGCGGCGCCGTTAGGGCAAGCGCTGGGTGAATGGCTGAGACAAGAAGAATCGGAATGATGGAGTGTTGGAGTAATGAAGTATTGGGAATGAAAAACCAACCTTCCAACATTCCATCACTCCAATACTCCAACGCGTTTACCCCTTGATCTTCATTCCGGCAACGATGATTTCATTATTCGGATTGCCCTGCCAGATAATGTTTTTTGCCAGGCCGTAGATTTCAGCGAGCGTATAAAGCGGCACCACTAACGCTTCTTCCATCACAATGCGGCCAGCTTGCTGTAACAGGCCGAGACGTTTTTTGTAATCGCCGGTTTGCTGTTCTTCCTCGATCAGCCGATCCAACTCAGGATTGCTGTAGCCGGTGCGTTTGGTCACGCCAGTGTGGAAGTATTGATCGTAAAAAGTGTCGGCATCGTAGGCGGATCGGCCGGCATAATAGAACGCGAGTTTGCCGCCATTAACGCCGTCTCGTCCCCAGTAAACCGGATATTCCTGCGGCACCAATTCAACCTTGATACCGCTTTCGGAAAGCTGGCGCGCAATGACTTGGCAAACTTCTTTGCCCTTGAGATGGCGGTCCGGTGATAGGTAAAGCTTGACCTCTAAGCCGTTCGGATAACCTGCCTTGGCCAGAAGCTCGCGAGCTTTTTTGGGATCAAAGGGGTAACGCTTGATGGCCGGATCATAGCCAATCATATTCGAACTCAACGGCCCGTTTAGCGCATCACCATTTCCTTCGAAAACGTGCTTCAGAATAACTGCCGGCTCGATCGAATAGCTAAACGCTTGGCGCACGAGTTTGTTGTCGAACGGCTTATGGGTAACGTTCATGACCAAGAAGTACATGCGATAACCCGGAACCTTTTCCACGCGTGCGCGCGCACTTTTTTGCACCCGATCGATTTCTTCAATCGGCAGATTGCTGACGACATCGGCCTGACCGGCGAGCAGGCCAGCGACGCGCGCCGCTTCTTCCTTCACAGTCTTGAACAAGACCTCGCCGATCTCCGGTTTCCCGCCCCAGTATGCGTCGTTGCGCGCGAGCACGAGATTTCCTGCGCGCTGCCAGCTCACTAGCTTGTAAGGCCCGGTGCCAATTTTGTAATTGTCGAGCTCGTTAGAATTTTTTTCCGTTGCCGATTGGCTGATGATAAAGCGGTTATTCAACCGTTCGAGCAAAACCGCATTTGGCTGTTTGGTCGTGATGACCACGGTGTAATCGTCCGGAGCTTCGATGCCAGTCACCTCTGTGAAATTGGAGGCTTGCATGCTCTTCCGATCATGCGTCATGCGGTCGATCGAAAATAGGACATCCTTTGAAGTCAGCGACGAGCCATCGTGGAAGCGAACGTTCTTTCTCAGGTGAAAAGTCCACTTCCGGCCTTGAAAATCCCACGACTCTGCCAGGACGCCGACATATTCCTTGCGAGAAAAATCCATTTCGATTAGCGGCTCGATGACGTGCTGCCAAATTCCGCTGATGCCGCCGCCGCTGTAAGCGTAAGGATGAAGCGAATCCAAACCGACGCCTTGAAAAACCACAATGCGATCGCGCGACGCGGCAACGCCGGCACGAGGCGCCGTGAAGGTCATGACGCCAACGCCGAGGGCGGCGCTTTTTAGCAGGAATCGCCGACGGGTGATATCGATAGGGTTCGCGCGCATGTTTTCCTCCGTTGCAAGCGCAGACAACACGGAAATGTGATGTTGAATGAATCCAGTTGTTGATCACGATCGCTTATAACTGTGTGATTCGAATTACGTCAAGTCGATTCGCACTCGCTGATATCCGGCATGTGTCAGAAGTTTGCGATCGGGTTGTGTCTGACCTGAGCCATGACCAGTGGCCATAAAAGATGCTATTCTAGCGACGGATTAGACGACGAGGCCTGAAACTCAGCAAAATAATTCCAGAGAGCCGACGAAATGTTCAATTCTTTTATCGTGCGTCCCTTCGGCACCAAGGAAGGAATCGATTTCGACCGCATCGAAACCGAGCTCATTCGTCCCGCGATGGAGCAGGCCGGTCTGACCGGCGGTACCACCGGACAGTTCATACAGCAGGGAAACATCCGAACGGATATGTTCGAGCAATTGCTGATTGCCGATCTCGTGATAGCGGACATTTCGATCCATAATGCCAACGTATTTTACGAATTGGGTATTCGTCACGCGCTCCGCGACAAACGGACATTTCTCATCAAAGCTCGAGACAGCAAACCGCCAGAGAGCCAAGCTGCGGAAACTGATGTGCCATTCGATTTGAAAACAGATCGGTATCTGTCGTACGACTCGCGTGATCCGGGTGGCGCGGTGGATATACTGGCCGCCGCGCTCAGGCTTACTTTGGATGCACAGAATCCCGATAGTCCTGTCTATCATTTATTACCGGGTCTAAAACCCGCCGATCCTACCAAAGTGTTAGTGGTTCCGTTCGATTTTCGTGAAGAAGTCGAACGGGCAGAAGCTGGGAACAGCTGCGGCAATCTCCAGCTTTTAGCCAGCGAGGTGGATGGCTTTGCCTGGCGCATTGCCGGCCTTCGGTTCATCGGTAATGCGCAATTTCGATGCAAGGATTGGCAAGGCGCGAAAGTGACCTGGCTTGGAGTGCGAGAGTACGATGAAAACGATGTCGAGGCCAATACATTTCTCGCGACGATCTTCCAGCGCTTGGACGATCTCGTAAGCTCGGATCAAGCCGTGGAGCGGGCGCTTCATAACCAAGAGCTGTCCCCGGCTCAGCGCGCCGAAATTCGCGCCTTGATGGGACGAAACGCAAAGAATCAATGGGAACAAAGCTGGGCGAAATTGAACGGCACTGAGGCAACCCAACAGGCGGCTTTAATCTCGCCATATCTGGAAAAATCACTGGATCTTTATCGGGCGGGTTTCGCCGAGGATCGAAACCACTTCTATTCGGGTCTGAATGCATTAGCGATGACGACTATGCTGGTCGAGTTGGCGCAGTGTCAGATGAACATTTGGCAGGACAACTTTGACTCGGAAGAAGACGCCAATCAAAAATTAGCAAAACTCAAAGAATTGCGCAGCGATTTTACCGCCGCGGTCAAGTTGGCGATTGAATCGAAACAGATTGCCCTGGAACGCACTGGCAAAAGCGATGTGTGGACCGAGATTAGTACCGCGGATCTAACTTGTTTGACCTCCGCTCGTCCCAATCGTGTCGCTCAAGCGTACAAAAAGGCGCTCGCCAACGCTTCACAGCAGGCGCGCGATGCGGTACGACGACAGCTTTTACTCTACCAACGCTTGGGAATTCTCAACGAGAATATCAGAGCCGGTCTGGAGGGAATAGGTCCCGTAGCGGCGCAAGCTCAGGAAGTACCACCGCGGGTTATCCTATTTACCGGCCATCGGATCGACACCCCTGATCGCGCCAGCCCCCGGTTTCCTGCAGCCAAAGAGAGCGTAGCGCGAGAAATGATTCGTGATGCTGTTGTAAAGGAAATCGCGAAAGGCAGCGAACGCTTCATTGGTATCGCTGGAGCGGCGTCTGGCGGCGATATTATATTTCACGAGATCTGCGAGGAGCTCAATATCCCAAGCCAGATGTATTTGGTCTTGCCGACGAATGAATACATCAAAGCCTCGGTGGCCGACGGAGGTCCGGAGTGGGTGGACCGATTCAATCGGTTGTTTGACAAACACGAGGCCAAGATTTTGTCGGAATCGGAGCGGCTGCCGCGTTGGCTTCGAGCGAAGCCGGTTTATGATATTTGGCAGCGCTCGAATTTGTGGATGCTGCACAACGCGCTATTTTTATCTCGTGATCGTTTGACTCTGATCGCGCTCTGGAACGGTGCCACAGGGGACGGCCCGGGCGGAACCGAAGATATGGTAAACCGAGCGAAAATGCGGGGGGCAACTTTTGTTCATCTCGATGCGCGCAAACTACTCGACTAGGCCGGGAAGGATTTCTCCCAAAAGGTCGAAATGATATTCCTAAATCGCCGGTTATTACTGGTAAAAGCAATCCTCGTCTGCGTCGGCCTTTGGCTGACTGTTCCGCAGAAACTTTATGCGGAACCACTTGTTGTCGGATACTCGTCGGTGACATCCGTATTCCTGCCGTTTTGGATTGGCAATGAGGCCGGTTTTTACAAGAAAGAAGGTCTCGATGTTCAGCTCATTTACATCGCCAGCTCGACGACCATGGCGCAGGCGATGTTTGCTCGAGAAGTTGCGATCTCTACCGTAAACAGCGGCAGCGTCGTGAGCAGCGGCCTCCAAAACGGTGATCTGGTTTTGATGGGCGCAGTAATGAACATGGCCGCCTTTTATATTATGGCGCGGCCGGAAATCTCCGGTGTTCAAGATTTGAAGGGCAAAAGGATCGGCGTCACGCGGCTTGGGTCGTCTTCTGATTTCGCGATCCGCGAGTATCTGAAAAAGAATCAACTTCAGACCGGTCGGGATGTCAATATTATGCAAGCGGGGGGGATGCCGGAATTGGCTGCGGCGCTGAATAGCGGTTCGATCAGTGCGGCGCCTTTATCGGCGCCGAGCTCCTATGTCGCTGAACAGAGGGGCAATCGGGTGATTGCGAATCTCGCGCATGAAGGAATTTACTTCGTCATCGCTGGACTGACGACGACGCGGCGTTTTTTGCGCGAACAACGAAGGGACGCCAAGGCTTTTTTGCGCGCCTTCGGCCGTGCGACGCATTTTATGTTCGAGCAGGGCGACCAGGCAAAAAGTATTTTACGCAAATATGCGAAGATCGACGACCCTGGCATGCTCGAGGGCAGCTTGAAGTATGCGCAGGATTTCACTGAAAAAATTCCCTTGGTCAAACGCGAAGGCGTTCAGGTGGTGCTCGATCAAGAGACGGCGAAAAACCCGCCGCCGAAAGAGTTTACGCCCGAACGCTTCTATGACAACAGTTTGGTGCAGGAGCTAATCCATGAGGGCTTCTACAAATCCCTCTGGAGCAAATAGAGTGCAACGCATGATGATGAACTACGCGCCGATCGATGCCGATGGCCACGTAATGGAAACCGATGATGAGCTCCGTCGTTATCTCCCGCCGCCATTCGAAGGTCGCCGCGCGCTGACGGCGCTGTTTCCATCGCTTGACGGCTGGCCACGCAGCACGCGCAAGGCGCCGGACCAGACGCCATGTTTGCAGAAGTGGCGTCTGTTTTTGGACCAGTCCGGCGTCGCTGGAGCGGTGCTGTATCCAACGATGGGTCTCGCGATGGCGCACATTAAAGACGCTAGGTGGGCGGCAGTGATGGCGCGTTGCTACAACAATTATCTTTACGGCGAATATCTTGAAAAGGAGCCGCACCGGCTGTGGGGCGTAGCCTTGCTGCCGATTCAGGACGTCGGCGCAGCCGCAGAAGAGTTGGAACGCTGTGTTAAGGAATTGAAAATGGTCGGCGGGGTGATTCCGGCGGCGGGTCTGCTGCGCGGTCTTGGTCATTCGATGTACGACCCGCTTTATGAAGCTGCCGTGCGGCTCAATGTGCCGTTGGCCGTGCACGGCGGTTCGAGCGCCGGTCTCGGCCTCGACCTATACGATTCCTTTGTAAAAATTCTGGTGATGGAACACGCGGTCGCGCAGCAAATCCATTTCACGAGTTATTTGCTCGATGGCGCGCCGGTACGATTTCCGGCCCTCAGAATCGCTTTTCTCGAAGCCGGGGTCGGCTGGGTTCCTTATTTGATGGAACGGCTGGATGAAAAGTTTGAAAAATTACCGCAGCAAGCTCCATTGTTGACCCATGAGCCGAGCCATTACGTCAGGAGCTGCCCGATTTACTTTTCCTGCGAGCTCGAAGAAAAGATCCTGCCCTATGTGATCAGCCTCGGATTGCAGAAAAGAATCATGTATCCGTCCGATTACCCGCATGAGCGCCCGACTCTTGAACAGTTCCTTGCTGACATTCCTCGGTTTCGAGCAAGAAACGATCTATCGGATGAGACCAAAAAGCTTATTCTGCGCAACAACTGCATGGAGTTTTACTCGCTCAAATTATCCGGTTAGCAAAGTTTGACGACGCGAGTCTCGTCGTCGCGCGTCTCTCCGTCAACGCTGGAGTGCCTCACTCGAAAAGGGTAAAGTGAGGCTCTCAACTCCGAAGCGTTCGATGAATTCCAGCTCGTATTCAGACCAAAGTAAGTCGGGCGCTGCGGTTCGCTGCGAGGGAATTTCGCGCGCGTTTGCCGGCACCGGCTTGGTGCTCGATCG
>DATIEH010000548.1:0-2773 GCA_035455905.1 Binatia bacterium
ATGCGGGCGGTTTTGCGCGTGCGGGCTCGGCCGCACGGCGCAGAGCGCGTCCGATAGCGTCAGAGAATTCGTCCTGCTTCCAAAGCCGTTTGTGCTGAAAATGACCGCAGGTCATTAATCGTGCCGATCTTGTCCTAGATCTCGTCGATCTCTGCGCAAGTCTCTGCGGTCCCGCGTCACATCCTTCTGGTTGTGCAGTACGCCTCTTTGATCCGCTCGAATGTCTTTGACTTGGTTATGGACCGCCTGGCGATCCGCCGTGACCTGATCGGAGCTCACACCGTTTTTGACATCGTTTCTAAGGGTCGACCGGTCCTGTTTTAGGGTCTGGTAATCGTTATGCACATCGGCGCGTTTGTTATGAATGTCCTGGCGATCGCTGAGAATGTCCCGGCGATCATGCCGGATATCCCGCCGGTCGTGATGAATATCAGGACTTTGCGCAAACGCCGGAGATGCGGCCATCCCCAGGCCGGCGGCAAACAAAATTCCTACCCCCAAGTTACCGAAGCGTCTCATCGTAATTCCCCTTTCTTGGTTCTGTTCTTGCGCTTATTTCGAAGTATACCGGTTGGACTTCGGACGTCAGCGAAACGTTTACACACGCACTGAAAATCGCAGGTTTCCAGCTGTTTTTGAGTGGGAGCTGAGGCGAAACGCCCTGGCGAAGAACGATCGTTCGATACGGGTTCTTCGCTCTATTCAGGATGAGCGAAAAGTGGATTAAGTCTCGGACGGACGCAAGATTGCGTACAATCGCTTGAACTCGCGTAGCGGTAGAGATTTCAATCGGACACGATGAAGCTCGAATCGACGAAGCTTTCCGGTTTGGCTGCTATGGTCTTGGCGTCTTTTTGCCGGCACAGCGAAAATGAATTTGCGACCTTCCATCGTCGGATATTGCTTGTGCGACAGCAGAGCCCTTCAGTCCGGCGTTCCCGGTCTTTTCAGGATCAAGCGCAGCGCACAGACTCAGCGTCGGTCAGAAAAGCTATTCAGCAGAGCAGCACGACTGTCAGCACGGCCGGAGAGTCTCGTCTCATCTTGCTCGTTTTCAACTCCCGCGGGTACGGTTCTGCGGCCCGACCTTTTCGATCGTGAGCCGGATCGCGATGCGCCCTTCGGCAACGGTCTTCTTACGGACCTCTTCCCAACTCGCCGGCTCGCCGCGGATTTGACGATGCCATTCGAGCACCGTGCCCATCGCATGCGGCAGCGGGATAACCTCGGCCCTGCCGTCGATTTGAATATAATTGGAACCGTTGAATTTTTCTCCGTACACCAACAACGAGACCTGCGGATTGCGCCTGATGTTCTTGACCTTGTACGTGCTTTGGCGCGCGGTAATCGTGACTCTGCCGTCCGCGCCGATTACCGGTGAGACCAGCGTCATCTGCAACGAACCGTCGCGTTTACGTGCCACCAGAACGCCATGATGATTATGCTTTAGAAATTCCTGCGCCTCGGCAATTTCCATGACCGACTCCTTCGCTTGCGCTTTTGATTGTTGAATTGACCGCGGCTGGTCTATGGTGCGTCGATATCCTTCGAGAAGAACTCGAGCGCAGTCTGGCCGACCTGCACGGTATCGTAATAGGCGTATCCGGCGACTGCGAGGGCACCGACGGCCGGCATCCAGCGCCAGAAGCCGCGGCGGCCGACCCGGTACACAATCTTGACGCCAATGCTTTGCAGCATGTTTTCAGTCGCCCGAATCGAGATGCGTTGCACCACGATTCGCTCTCCCATGCGTGTCGCGAGATCTCGCACGGCCTGGGCGGCAGCGTGCCGAAACAAACAATAGATCATCGATGCTTCGGTGAGCTTTCCTCTCTTGCCGAAAACCGCGGCGATATCGGCGACCAGCTGGGCTTGCAGCCGCCAGATCACCGCGAGATCAGGCAAAATCGTCAACCATCCAAAAGGGCCGGGCGGAAGCGCCAGCGCGCCCGAGATCGTGGCTGCCTTCAACGCAGCCTCCTCGCTCAATTTGCGCGCGCGAAAGACCGATTCCGTCGACATCCGTTCGGAACTCGACGGAATTTGATTGATCACCTTGAAAAGCACCTTGAATAGCTTCTCCAGCACGGCGTTTTCTTGCGCGATGCCTCTGCGGACAATGTAATCGTCGGTGAGCATCGATTCCTCTGACATAGAATTTCCTCCGATGGGGTACAAAATTAAATGATTTCCATGGATCGATGCAAGATAATTTTTTGCGCGGCAACCCGTCGTAAGAGAGAACTGCTGCCATTGTGGACGTGATCTTGGCCGGCGGACCGCTCGTGTTCATGAACGTGGACCGGCGCTTGCGTTGCCAAATTTCACTTACGCGCTCTCAACCGACGCGGGCTGAACAGGATGTGCTAGACTAAGGAAAATACCGCGAGAAAAACAGATTGATTCAAACCCCGGATGAAATTGCCGTTTCACGCCGTTCGGCACGGCTTATTTTGCTGAGCGTCTGCATCGGCCAGACCATCGTCGGCGTCGATCAGCGCGCCATCACCGTGGCTCTGCCAACGCTGACGGAGACGTTCCATACCGCATTTACGACAATTCAATGGACAGTGCTGGTTTACGATCTGGTTTTGATCGGACTCATCATTACCATGGGACGCCTCGGCGATCTCTATGGGCGGCGCCGTTTTTACAGTATCGGTTTTTTGATTTTCGTCACCGCTTCAGCCATCTGCGGCTTGTCTCAAACCACCGGCCATTTGATTTTTTTTCGCGCGGTCCAGGCGATCGGCGGCTCGATGATCGCCGCCAA
>DATIEH010000549.1:0-7571 GCA_035455905.1 Binatia bacterium
AGCGCGAAAACGCGCTTGAAGGGATTGGCGAACGCCGTTGCGGTGTATTCAAAGCGCGCCGTCTGTAGCGCGCGCCCACAGCCCCATGTCTCATAGCGGCGGCGCCGCTTGTTAGCTCCCATCAAATGCAGCGCGAGCGGAATCGCCATGAGAAAAGCGACGAGCCCGAACGCGATCCATAACGGCGCGACCCACCCGAAGCTGTCATTGGCGACGACCATGCTCCAATCGAATTTCATATCGGCGTGCGTGCGTGTCAGATCGAAGACGGTTGCCTCGAGTGGCGCGAGAATCGCGAACGGCGCGACGCCGAGGGCGACACACGCGAATCCGAGCAGAGCCATCGGCACGCGCATCGTCCATTCGACTTCGCGCGCAAGCGCGGCGGGCTCGCTGCGCGGCAGAGCGAGGAACGTGATGCCGAAAGCCTTGACAAAACACGCTGCCGCAAGCCCACTTGTCAGAGCGAGCGCGGCCACGCCCAGCGCGAAAATCAAATTAACCGTGTGCGCGGAAATCTGAAAACTCAAAAGCAGCGATTGGAACGTCAGCCATTCACTGATGAAACCGTTGAACGGCGGGAGGGCGGCAATCGCGACGGAGCCGACCAGGAAGAACGCTGCCGTCTGCGGCATGCGCTTGATGAGGCCTCCCATCTCTTCCATGTTGCGCGTATGGGTCGCATGCACAACGGCACCCGCGCCCATGAAGAGCAGACTCTTGAACACCGCGTGGTTAAGCGTGTGATAGAGAGCAGCCACGAGTGCCAGCCCGGTGAAGCCGGGGAGCTGGGCATTTTGAAATAGCATTCCTGCACCGAGGCCGAGCATGATGATGCCGATGTTTTCGACGCTGTGATAAGCGAGTAGTCGTTTCAAATCATGCTCGACCAGAGCGTACAACACGCCCAGCACCGCCGAGACCGCTCCCGCGATGAGCATCGCGCCGCCCCACCACACCGGCCCGACTCCAAGCCAGTCAAAAGCGACCCGCACCAGGCCGTACACGCCAAGCTTGATCATCACGCCGGACATCAACGCGGAAACGTGACTCGGCGCCGCCGGATGTGCTCGCGGGAGCCAGATGTGCAACGGAATGACTCCGGCTTTCGATCCGAAGCCGACCGCGAGAAGAACAAAGACTAGATCGCGCGATCTCGGGTCAAGACCGACCGCGACTAGATGCCAGTCAGAGAAGAACGCCGTTCCGGTTGCCTGCGCTAGCAGCAGAAAGCCCAGCAACAAGGCTGCGAAACCCGCGTGGGTCATGACGAAGTAAACCCAACCGGCGCCGAGAGTTCCTTCGCGTTCGTGTTCGGTGATCACCAAAAAATACGATGCCAGCGACATGACTTCCCACAGCGCTAGAAATGTCAGGACGTTCTGCGCCAGAGGAACCAGGATCATCGCGGCGATGAATGTGTTGAAGGCGAATCCCATCCCGCCGAGCGAATGCTTTCCCTCATAGGCGCGCGTATAGCCGATCCCATAGAGTGCTGCCGGTATCGCGGCGACGGCGATCATCACGACGAAAAACGCGCTCAAACGATCAATGCCCAATGCGGCGCCGCCGATTGGCAGTAAATCGGGAAAATAGAGCCGCAGACTTCCGCCGGCGAGCCCGGCCAGGCCGAATCCTAGAGCGAAAATGCTGCCAAGCAGCGCACCGCCGCAGCCGACAATGCGCGCAGCCTTCGCCGAGCGATTCGTGAGCAAGGCGCCGAGCGCGCCTGCACCAAGACAAACGATAGTGGCAAATAGCAATTCGGACATGAAGCTTGAATCAACGGCCATGCTGATTATGGGAAGAGCAGCGATGGTGACTGTTCCGCGGCTGAAAGCGAGTTTGAGGGATCACGGGCTTTTGTCCAGCGCCGCAAGAATGCCCAAAAGGATCGCCCGCGGCTCTGGTGGGCAGCCGTGGACCACAGCATCGACAGGCAAAATCGCCGACACGGGTCCGACCACACCATATCCGTGCGCAAAGACTCCGCAGTCATAGGCGCAGTCACCGATGGCGACGACGATTTTCGGGCCGGGCGTGACTTCATAGGTGCGCTTTAATGGATCGGCCATGTTGCGGGTTACCGGACCGGTTACGAGCAGACAATCGGCATGACGCGGCGAGGCGACAAAGTGCATGCCGAAACGTTCGATATCATAATACGGATTATTGAGAGCGCCGATTTCCAACTCGCAACCGTTGCAAGAGCCGGCATCCACCTGACGAATCTGCAAGGAACGACCGAAGCGTTGGCGCGCGCGCGAATCAATCTGCTGCGCGAGCGTTTCTATCGCTGTAGGCTGATCCGATTTTAAGGATTCGGTGACGATCGGCGTTTTTAGGATATACTGAAGCAAGGAGCCCATGGCTCTTCGATATATCTCGCGGCAGCAAGACTGAGCGGTTAGAGACCGGTCGCGCCCTTAGACTTCAGGTAAGTTTTTATTTCCGTGGTCAAGCCCTTCACATCAGTAAAGTTCGCTCCAGCAACGATAGCGTTTCGAAAGATGGCCCCGGTCAGATTCGCCGCGTGAAAGTTCGCGTTTGTCAGATCGGTATTGGATAAGTTGGCGTTGCGAAGATCGGTTCCATTTAGCACTCCGCGGTTTAGACGGGCGCCCTCGAAATTCGTATATTGTAAATCCATGCCGGCAAAATCCATGCAGTTGAAATACAAATTGCGCAAATCGCTACCGCGCAGGCTTTCACGATGGTAAATCTTGTTCAGTGTGAGCCGCAGCTTTCGATCGGCTTTCATATAAGTTCCTTTCCGCTCGATGGATTGTGAGGACGTTTGGAAAATTTGAGTTGAGGCTTCATCCGTTCCCCTTATCGGAACGGTCAATTTCCTTGAGCATGGCCATGGCTTCTTCGATGTGCGCTTGAAAGTAGCGCCGCATGACGTCGAGCACTTCGATGAGCAGCGGGTCGCGCACCGAATAAAAAACCTGATTGCCCTCTTTGCGGCTCGTGACGATATGTTTGGCGCGCAGGACCGAAAGATGCTGAGAAGCGTTGGCCTGCTCGATGCCCAGTCGTTCGATAATCGCGCCGGCGGCAAGTTCACCGTCACGTAGCAGTTCGACGATCGCAATGCGGGTTGGATGAGCGAGCGCTTGGAAAATACTGGCTTTGAATTGACGAAGGCTATCTGGCATAGACAAGTTGCTGGAGATAATATTACACAAAAATAAGTATATTCGCAACAACGAATATACTTATTAAATATTGTCGACTGTGATGCGGATCATCCAATTAATCAGCTATTTGGCATCGGGTGGTAATCGCATACCTCGAACCGCAGCTCGGCGAGCGCCCCGCAACAGGAGCGTAGTGGTGATCTCAGCCTTCACGATGCCGGCTGCTATTTTCGGATCCGGATGTTCGCGAAGGCGACGGTGCCCGTGTGCACTTGCAGTCCGATAAAACCGGAATCTGCGTCTTCGCTCTTCTTTCGGCCGCGGAATTTTTCAATGGGATCCGCGGGATCTGCAGTAAACTTTGTGGCTGGTTGGCCGTTGAGTAGCACCTCATACGTCCGATCGGTCACCCTGATCTCATAATTATGCCAGACACTCGAAGCGAGCCGCTGAGTATTAGTATAGTTTTGCTCGCCGGCTGCAGTTCCTAAACCCTTCACTTTGTAAATTGCACCCGTCCGATTGAACGGAAATCCGTCAGCTTCGTTTTTACGTGTATCCCCACGCGCTTCCTCATCTATTTGAATTTCATACCCGGTATCCACCGCCACAGTGGCCGCATTGCCGGGCACATCGGGACCGGGCGTGCCCGGAAGTACTGGCTTGCGTGGATCGCGAAAACGCACGAACACACCGGAATTGTCATTGCTGGTGCCACGCGGGTGCGGCAAACAAAAATCAAGGCGCAGCGTGAAGTTGTCGAACTGCTCCGCCGCATAAAACAACAATCCGATTCCGTTGCCGGGTTGTGCGACGAGCGAGCGACCCACGAGTTTGAAACTGCCGCCGCCGGCCATGAGCCATTTCGCAAAAAAGTCCGCCACTTTTTGAGTGCCATCGAAAAGAGATGTGAAACCGGCTTCTGCAGCCGCGAGCGAAGGCGGTGGAAGCAGGTGATCTCCAAGTCGGCGCGCGAGCGCGATGCCCGTCAGCATCGGGTTGGGCGAGCCGGTGGTCGGAAAGAGTGCCGGACCAGCGACGTACGCGTTCTTCACGCCGTGAAACCGGCAGTTTGCATCCGTGACGGAGGTGTTCGGATCGACGCCAAAGCGCAGCGTGCCGGCTTCATGGTGAGTGGTGCCGAGACCATCGCGCCTTTCCGGATTGTTGATCATCGTACCGGGATTCATTGGATCGGGAATCTGGTACGGCAGCAGTGTCGGGAGGGTTGTTGCGTCAACGCCGGTTGCCTTAATGATGTTTTTGTTGCGAACGATGACGTCGATTTTCTGGCCATTAGCGAAGGCCGCCGCCAGCTCATCCGAGGCCTTGTCCATTGCATCCCATAACTGCATGTCCTTCGCCGTCGTACGTAAATTGACGTAAGCCTTGCGCTCGCCGTAATCTGTCTGACTCGGGTTGAGATCGAGTGTAACGTTACTGCTAGGATTGTTTGGCTCCATTTCGCCGATCCCGCGAATCGTGATGACGATATGCGAGTCCGTAGCGTGAAGATGTTGGTTAACCGTGTCGATATCCGGAATCTTTTGAAACAGCTCCGCCTCAGAGTTCGTGTCCACGTTTCCTAATCCAGAAGCGGTGATCTGGAAATGAAAATGACCCACGGTGCCGTCTTCTGTCCCGTCAGCACGCGTGAACTTGTGCTGGCCTTTGACGAATAAGGCCGAGCTTTGCAGCGCTTTGATTGCGGGCGAGAGAGTCGCGAGCGCCGCACGCGGCACGCGAAAATCAATGTTCGAACGAAGATGCGCAATCAGGTTGCTGCCGATCCGGCCATCCTGGCCAAATGAGAGCAACGCCAACCGCGTGCTTTCGATGGTGCCGAGCGCGACAATGACTTTGCAGTCGGGTGAAACGGGAATGGGACCGTGCTCGGTAAAGACAGTATCAACGCGGCGCCCGTCCGAATCGTTGACCACGTTTAGACGGCTGACATGACAACGGGGCACTACCATTAACCGCTTACGCACGTCATCACCCGGCGATTCGCTAAAGGCGCCACGCGCAGCCTTCATGAGCAAGGGAACGGCACTGAACTTGTTCAGAGGGAAAAAACCGGCATGCTCGCCACGTCCTTGCACCGCCAGCGGAGCCTCGAGCTTTAGCTGGTTGCG
Organism: Binatia bacterium; assembly: GCA_035455905.1. Lineage (GTDB taxonomy): Bacteria > Desulfobacterota > Binatia > UBA9968 > UBA9968 > DP-20. Next base: position 5,279 of record DATIEH010000549.1, read on the forward strand.
CAAATCATCCTCAAGTTTCTTGAGAGCGGCGGGCGTTGTCGGCAATGGGCTCGGCAGGTTACTACCGAGCAGACCTGCGAGATCGTCCAATGTCGGCGGATTTGCCAGAATCTCCACTGGAGGCGCATCGGGCAGCGCGGCCAGCAGCATGGCATCGCTTACCTTGCTGGCAGCAAGGGCGGAAAAAAGCGCATCACGCAGCGCATTGTGCAACTCGCCGAAGATGTAGTCGTTGGTGGCGGTAACGCCGATCTGTTGGCTTGATTGTCGAAAATACCCGTCGTCACCGTTCGCGAGCTTCTTCGCATTCAGATCGTCCAAAACAGCTTGGGGCCACGCGCTGGTCGGGGTTTCCGAATCGAGCAGCCGTGGCGACCAACCGCCCCAGAAAATCGAGCGACCGCCGACGCAATACGCGAGCCCCGGAAATCCGACATTCGCGTTCCATGCAAGCCCCCACACTTCGTTGCCAAGTCCCAAGCTCGGCACGTTTTGTACATGCTCGGCCAATAAAAATGGCCCGCCTTCAACGACGAGGATGCGTTCACTCCGGCCGGTGCTGCGGAACCAGAGTTGTTCCGCGACGGCCGCGCCGAATGTGCCGCCGCCAATCACAATAAAGTCAAATGGTCGGATGTCGCCACGCGGCGGCAACTGCGCCGCCGCACGATAGACAGGATCCGAGTTGGCGAGAGCTTCGTCGAACGTGTTGCAAACATACCGCCCGAGCACATCCAGTGCGAAATCGGTGGGTTGTGACGCTGAGCCGATATTCATACGGATCTCCTTTTTAACTAATTACCGCCCGAACTTTTTGGGTTGCAGATTTTATAGATTGCCGTTCAGATCAGTACGCGTTGGCTGGTTTGTATTTCGCGATGTTACTAATGAGAAGCTGAAAGTCAATCCGGAAGTAAACATCCAGTCAGCCGATGCGCGGCTGATGCCTCTCCTGATCCCCGCATCAAGTAGCCGAGTTGGATCTCCATCTTTCTCAGATTCGGCTACGCTGGCATCCGTCGACATAAAAAGTTCTGTATGCAAAAGCTGGATATGCCGACAAAACCAAAAGCAAAAACATCAATCTTGCGCAGGTATGTGCGATCGAGGCTTGCCTCATGGTTGTGCGCTATAGACGCGCACCTCTGCTCTTTGGCTGGCGCGATGCGGAACGGCGAGGTAAAGGCGATTAAATTCCGGCACAAACAATGCTGTCCGGGCGCCCGAGGCCGTCGGAATCTTCGTCAGCGGCTGATAATGCTCAGGATCAAGTTGTTGAAAAATACTAAGGAAGCCCTCGCCGCCGGCGATATAAATTCGTCGGCGGGAATTATCGTAGAAGATGTCATCCGCATCTGCAGCGCTGTCTAAGTTAGCGATGACTTTGCCCGAGTCCGTATCGAAAACGGAAACTTTCGCGGGTTTTCGAAAGCCGACAAACAGCCGATGATGGGTTTCGTCGAGGGCCATAGGAAAATTCGCCGTCGCGTTCGTCGTGGCCCATGTCGTGATTACGGCACGTGTCTCTCGATTCACCACCGCGATTTTTTTGGAATCGGGAAGATTTACGAAGATACGAGGTCCGGACTTCTCGAGTTGGAAGGATTCCGGATGGGCATCGAGTTTAATATTACCGATATGGTCGCTGTTTTTGGCGTCGATAATTCCGAGAGCGCCGCTGCCATAGCCGACATAGACGCGCTGTGCGTTTGCATCGTAACGAATGTTGTCGGCGTCGTCGGGAAATTTTACGCTCTTGATGGGCTCAAACGACGAGCCATCGAGGATGTCGCACGCGCCGGTCTTCCCATTGGCGATAAAGATCTTGTTGAACTCGGAAGTGAAGCCGACGCCCTGTGGCTCGTGCAATCCCGGGACGCTCTTGAAATGCTTGGCGGCATTTAGATCCAAGACTTCAACGGAATTATTTCCCAGCGCAGCGATGAATAGTCGCCGGCCTTCAACATCGACGGCCATGTGGTCGATGCGGCCTTCGACATCAGGCAAGGGGATCGTCTGCACCATCCGCAGCGCAGAAGACTCTTGAGCCTGCACGTCGATTGTCATCACAGCAAAGACCATCAGAAGTACATTGAGAAAAACCGTCATGACTTCTATCGGCACCGACAGAACCAACTCATTTCTTCTACGTATCGAGGGCTGTCTTCAATCCTTTTGCCTATCAATCGCGTTTTCTCTTGGAATATTCGTAAAGGTCGTCAAAGACGGCCGAGCCGCGCGCTAGACGGGTCTCGTCGTCTCTGTGAGCCATCGCGATACCCGCGATGACCTG
>DATIEH010000550.1:0-3592 GCA_035455905.1 Binatia bacterium
GTATTCGCGTGAGTAACCAGGATTGAGTAGAATCAATTGCCAGAGCCACTTCCAATACTGAACGTAAAACGGATCGTCGAAGCCATAGAGCTTGCGCAATCGCTCGTAATCTTCCGGTCGAAGGTGCGGAACGTCCTGCAGCATGCGGTAAAGCGGATCTCCGGGCATCGAATAAAGCAGTGCAAAAATCACCGCCGAAATCACCAACAAAAGCGGTACGAGTTGCAGCAATCGCCGCGTCACGTAAAGAAGCATTTTATTTTAGTTCGCGCCAAGCACGCTGGTTGAATCGCTAACTCATTCGCGGCAGCTTGCGTGTCCGAAGTCCGTCATTCCCGCATGTTTTAAGCGGCAATCCAGGCGAATTCGGGTCTGCACCCCGATTAGATTCGGGGGTGACGATTTTGCGATACTCAGATCATGTTCGTCGCTGCATACCTGCCGGCCATTTTGAACGATGATCCTCAAGCCTTATCCCACTGGTAGGTGTTCCAACTGCTGGAGTTCTGGCCGCCGCTTTCCTGACGCGGCGTGATACCGGTCAAGCCTTTTTTGACCACCAACACTTCGGGTGAATAGTTGAGCGGCAGATGCGGCAAGGCGGTACTGAACATTTTACAAAATTCGATCTGCAGTTGTTCCGAGCGCGCAGGGGAAACGATCGAGTTCAATTCATCCAGGATGGCGTCCTTTTTCGGATCGTTCCAGCCCGACACGTTTTCGGGCGCATATTTATTTTCAGCCGTCGGAATGTTCTTGCTGTGAAAACGCTCTTGCCATTCTTCCACGGTGACGTTGTGCGAACCGATATATGCCCCGGGCCAGCGGTTACGGTTGTCCGCGCTGTTAAGCAGCCGATTCGGCATGTTCTTGATATTCGTGCGCACGCCGATTTTCTTCCAGTAATCGGCGATGATCGCCTGGGCTTGCTCGTGATCGCGCCGCTCGGCGGTTACGCGAAACTCGAACTCCATGCGCTCGCCTTTGGCATTGGTGAGAACGCCGTCCGGCCCTGATTTCCATCCCGCTTCCGCCAGCAATTTTTTCGCTTGTTCCGGGTCGAATTTATAAACCGTTGAGGCCGCTAAAGCTTTTTTGTAGCTTTTTCGCACCCGGGAAAGCGGCAAGTCCGAAACCACCTTTTCGCCTTTGAAAATATTTTGCACCATCGCATCGCGATCGATCGCGTGAAGCAGCGCGCGTCGCACCCGCACATCGCTGAAGAACGGATTGTCACGGCTCAAGCTCAGCCAGGTCCAGGATGCCGGGCTGATCAGAACTTTGCCTTTTCCGGCTTTTTCCCACTGCTCGCGCAAAATCATCGCGCCGTCGAAAGAAACCGTGCTGCGCATGCAGAGATCGACTTCACCGGCCAACACCGCGGCAAGGTTGGTGTTGGTATCTTCGACTGTCTTATAGGTAATGCGCTCGATCTTTGGCTGCCCCAAAGGAAAATCTTTGAATGCTTCGAGCTCCATGCGGGTACCGGCATCCCACTCGGCAACTCTATAGGGTCCGGCGCCAATAAAGTTCTTGTTCCAGAACGGCAGATTGGCGAATGCTTTCATATCGCCGGCGCTGAATGCATCGAGCAACAAGTGGCGCGGAAAAGCGCGCACGTGAGTGTACTGAATCGCATAGGCCTCGTTGTAGAGATCGTTCCAATGAATCACGAGCGTACGATCGTCGGGAGTTTCGATTTTACTGATCAATTCCGGCACCAGTCGATCGGGCATGGGGAACTCCGGATGTTTAGCGATCTGCCACCCAAATTCGAAATCCTTGGACGTATACGGCTTGCCGTCGTGCCATTTGAGATTGGGGCGCAGTTTGTAAACCGTGATCATCGTCTTCTTCTGCATGTCGATTTTCCACGTGCCCTTCTTGACCGACGGCAGCTCCTCCGCAAGCACCGCCACACGCTCCAAAGTCACCGGGTTTTGCCCCACCAGTCCGGCATCCACCATAGATACATGCTCGGTCTCGCGCCGATTGTGATAGCCCAGGCTCGTGACCTGCCGCTCGCCGTGAATTACGATGCGCTTGCGTGCAGGTTGCGCCGCGAAGATCGATGCCTGCGGCCACGACGCCGCTCCGACCGAAGCCGTCGTGGCAGCGGCGACCTTTATAAATTGCCGCCGGCTAATCATCGATGACCGCACGTGCAGCTTCGGATTATTCCTATTCTTCGCCATACGGTTTCCTTTCACCGCCGCAAAAATCCGCCCGCAACCATTTAATCGACGAACCGTGGTGTGTCAATCTATCCACCACCCTTTGCGAAAACTTTATAAACGGTTGAGTGAACACGGAATCCCGGAGTCGCCGATTATCATCGGTCGCATGGCGAAGAACATCAAGTATCCCCCGATACGCGCTACTCGGGAAATCGGAGAAACTGAACGTCGGAGTAGATGCTGGCTGACACTGCCAAATCGAAGAATACGGCGCTTCCCCGTTCCTGACCGCGGCAGCAGTTGTTTCTTGACAACTCCCGTAAGCAGCAGATAGATGAAATGATAACTGTGGTATTCATTTAACTCGACAAGGAGATTCCCATGAGCTTTGATTTTGAAGATCACTGCTGGAAAGACATCGTGACGCCGGAGATCTTGAAAACCTACATTCCCTACCAGCGCGAGACTTTTATCGGTCAAAGGCCGGCGCTCTTGGCGATCGATCTTTACAACCTCGCTTACCAGGGCGGCGCCAAGGAGCCGCACGAACTGGTCGACACATATAAAAGCTCCTGCGGAGTGTATGCGCACAATGCCATCGCGCCGACTCAAGAGCTATTCGCTTTAGCGCGTTCTCTTAAGGTTCCGGTATTCTACACCACCACTGAAACGCGCCCCGAGGCCAAACCCGGCGCGGTGCATGCGACCAACCGCCAGCGCGTGAAGATTGACCCGCAAGCGTTCGAGATCAAGGAAGAGTTCAAACCGCAAACGGGCGACGTCGTAATTTTCAAGGAACGCGCCAGTGGATTTTTCGGTACGCCGCTCGTTGCGCATCTCACTCAGCTGGGTGTAGATAGCCTGATCGTCTGCGGCGAGAGCACCAGCGGCTGCGTGCGCGCGAGCTGCGTCGACGCCTATTCGCTCGGCTATCACGTTACCATTGTCGAAGAGTGCGTATTCGATCGCAGTCCGCTGTCGCACAAGGTCAATCTCTTCGACATGCATCACAAATACACCGACGTCATGAAGCTCGAAGAAGTCAAGGAGAAAATCAAGCAGGAGCGGCCGAGAAAAGCGAACTAAACCTGAACTCGTTCAAATCGTTCAAGCCGTTCGATCGCTTATGTTCGTTCAAATTGTTGGTCCGGTTCCCTGTTCCGGTGTTTTAACGTTTTGAACAGCTTGAACGACCTTTTGCCATGCCCTATTCCAACGCCAACGGCCTAAGAATCTACTACGAAGTTTCCGGCGAAGGCTTTCCCTTCGTCATGATTCATGCCAATCCGTTCGACCACAATCTCTGGATGTATCAAATCGCGCACTTCTCGACATATTTCAAAGTCGTCGCCATTGACATTCGGGGCTACGGCCGCTCGGACAAGCCGAGCGCGCCTTTTACCCTTAAGGACATG
>DATIEH010000551.1:0-2183 GCA_035455905.1 Binatia bacterium
CTGTTTCGCTACGTGTTTGTGGCGCGCACGATGCAAGAAGCCTTGAGCGTGGCGGGCGGTCCATTTATTGAAGCCTTCGAGCGAATGTATTTCCGCTGGCCCCATCCCGTCGTCAAGCGTCCAGAGGGACGGCTGACGATCGAAAGACTTGCCCAAGATCGGATCATTCTCGGCGATGCAAAAACCTGTGCGGCGGAAATCCAAAAATTACAAAACGCATTAAACGTTAAACATCTCGTTTGCAGATTCTCGGTACCGGGAATTCCCCGTCAGGCTTGCGAGGTATCTGTCGAACTCTTTAGTCGTGAATTGATGCCTGTTCTGCGATCATTTCAGCCGTAATTCTTGGTTACACTCCCTCGCGGCGCTTGCGGGCGGTGGATTCGGCTGCCCGTCGAACACAGATCATGGCGGCTGGCCTTCGGCGCTGGAGGCGTCTAGCAAACCCGGGGCGAGCGCGGTCGATTCGAGCTTCAATCGATCGCGAACAACGCGCGTGCGTTGTCGCGCGTGATCTTCTGGAGAATCTCCGGACTTATCTGCTGCCTATAAGCGCCAATGACCTGCTGCGAGTAGGGCCATGTGCTTGCCGGATGCGGGTAGTCGGAGCCGAACATCACCTTATGCGGATCGAGCACACTGCCGACCATACGTACGCCAAGGGGGTCGTCGACAAAGCTAATCCAGATCTGGCGGTGAAAATATTCGCTCGGCAATAATTTTGGAAGCGTGATCGGCTGGTCAGCGGCGAGACGACGCCCTTCTTTCGTGCGCTGATACCAAATGTCCAGTCCTTGAATCATCATGGGAACCCAGGCAAGCCCTGCCTCGGCCATGACGATCTTAAGCCGCGGGTGACGATCGAAAACTCCGGCAAAAATCAGTCCGGTGATCGCCTCGAGGAGTTGAATTCCGGGCGGCTCTTTCGCGAAGCGGGACGCGACCGCGATCGTTGGATTGCCAGCGCTCCGGTCGTGGTTGTCCACCGGCGTTCGCTTGACCAGGACCGCGAGGTGAAAGCCCACTGGGACGCCAATCTCCTCTGCTAGCGTCCAGAAAGGTTCCCATGCGTTGTCATAAACAGGCGGGGTTGCGCGCGAGGCAAGTAGATTGACGTGACGCACTCTGATTTTTTTTGTGAGGCGTTCGAGCTCATGCCGCGCATCACCCGGATCTTCCATTGATAGCTGTGGCACCCCGATCAACCGGCTCGGCGCGGCTGAGCAGAATTCCATCAGCCAGTCATTGTAGGCCTCGTAACACGAGCGCCTGAGCTCCGGATCAGTAAATGCCATAGGATCCGTGGGGCCGTACATGATCGACGCGTCTGCGCCGTCCCGATCCATGTCAAGCAGCCGCAAAGCCGCGGAAGTTGGCCGGAGTTCTTTCTCGCGCATCACGCCGCCGCGTTCGATCGCCCACATCGCGCCGCTGCCTTGAGCTGCGGTGTAATAGCCGTGCGGGCTGAAGAGCTGCCCTTCCCACGTCCAATAGGCGGCCTTTTCAGTGTCGATTACACGCGGACCGCGTTCGCGAAGTCGAACGGGCAAACGCTCGGTCCATAAATCCCTCGGCAGCCAACGCAGATCGATATGATCGTCGGCCGAGACGAAGTGGTGTGGTTCATTTGCCATACACAGATTCGATATAGCCCGCGGCTTCAATCTCTTTCAAGATCGAGTTGTCGATGAAATCTTTCGGATCAGCATCTTTGGCTTTCGGCAAATCTTTGGCGAGTGCATCCAGGGTGTCTTTGATGGCTCGTGTCGATGGATAAGGTAGCTTGAGGAAATAGGGCCTGAGATAACTATAGCTCTGTTTCAAAACCTCGCGATCGGAAATGCGCGTATGCTTGGCAAGAACGCGCAGAGAGAATTCCTCATCGCTTTTTAGAATTTTGGCTCCGTCAATCATTGCCATGAGAAATTGCTTTGCTTCCGATCGATTTGTTTTCAAGGCAGCTTTCGTGACCCCCAAACCTGACGAGACATAATCGACACCGAGGGTCGACATATCGAATAGAATCTTGAAGCCCGCTTTTTGAGCGACAAACGATGACGGTGGCGACAATGTGCCGGCTTGAACAATCTTTGCTTTCAAAGCAGCCACTACCTCCGGCACGCCGCCAACGCCCCGAATCGCTACGTCTTTATCGGGAATCAGGCCAGCTTCTCGCAGGGCCA